>NZ_MBEM01000007.1:0-13314 GCF_001954045.1 Mycobacterium sp. SP-6446
CTCACGCTGGGTTATCTCTGGATAGACCATGCCGATCGATCGAACAGCGCCAGCGCCGTGGTCACGTCGGCCGTGATCGTGATCGCAGTCGTAAAGGTGCGCATTATCTTTCGAGAGTTCATGGAGGTCCGTCAGGCTCCGGTCTTGCTGTGTCGCCTGACTGACGCCTGGGTCATGCTCATCGCGGCAAGCATGCTCGCCTGTTACTTCATCGGCATGCAGGTCGGGTAGTTCTCAGCCGACGGGCGCCACCGAATCGGCCGTCGTGAACGTCAGGTGCAGTTCGCTCAGGCCGCGCAGGATATACGTCGGCTCGTAGGTATAGCGGCGATCGGCGCTCGGCCCGTGGTGGGCTTCGTCAATCTCGATGTGGGACATCCGATCCAGCAAGCGCTCGATCGAGACGCGGCCCTCCACCCGGGCGAGCGGTCCGCCGGGGCAGGAGTGGACGCCGCGGGCGAAGGCCATGTGCTCACGGACGTTCTTGCGGCGGAGGTCGAACTCGTGCGGGTTTTCGAACCGGCGTGGGTCACGATTGGCGGCGCCCGGCAGCACCATCACGACGGTGCCGGCGGGTATGTCGACTCCACCAATGCTGGTGGCCCTGCGGGCCAGCCGCGAGTCGCTCTTCACCGGGCTCTCCATGCGCAGCGATTCCTCGATGAACCCGGGGATCAGGCTGCGGTCGTCGCGCAGCTGTTGCTGTATGTCCGGCCGCTCGCCGAGCACGTGCAGCGCCGCACTGAGTAGCTTGGCGGTGGTCTCCTGCCCCGCGGCAAAGAGGAAGGTTGCCGAACGAACCACCTCGATGACCTCCGGCGTAGATCCGTCCGGATACTTCGCGGACGCGAGGGAGGTCAGCACGTCGTTGCGCGGTTCGCGCCGCCGGTCCTCGATGTAGGAGCAGAACTTGTCGTCGAGCCACTCCAGCGGGTTAATGCCGACCGACTCGTGGTCCAGCGCCCCGACCCGGCCGGGTTTATCGGCACCGAGCACAGAGCGGAACTCCTTGTGGTCCTCCTCGGGAACGCCGAGCAGGTCGGCGATCACCAACGTGGCGAACGGCTTGGAATATTCGCCGATGAACTCGCACTCACCGTTGCTGAGGAACTCGTCGAGCTGACGGTCGGCGAGGCGCCACATGAACTCCTCGTTGTGCTTCAGCCGGCTCGGGGTCAGCAGCTTGCTCAGCACCGATCGGGCCCGGGTGTGATCCGGTGGATCCATGGTGACCATGTGCTCGAACATCGGAAAATAACTGCGGTGCTGGTCGATTTGCGGGCTGATGTCCTCACCCTCGGGCTGGAAGGGCAGCGGGGGAAACGGGCCGCCGAGCGCGACGATGTTCGAGAACGTCTCGGGGTCCTTGTAGACCTCGCAGGCTTCTTCGTATCCCGTGACGGCGACGACCCCGTGGTGGGGCAGCCGCAGCACCGGATTTTGGCTGCGCAGGTAGTCGAAGTACGGGTGCGGATCGGGGACCAGTGACTGATCGGTGAAGAAGTCAATCGACTCGTAGTCGCTCATCGGATTGCGTCCCCCTGGGCTGGGTGTTCGGCGGCAAGCGGTGGCGCCGCCCGATTTCGGAACCGAAAATATGCTGAGCACCTGCTTAGCATGGCGGTAATGTCAGGGTCAAGGTCACGACGCCGCGCCACGCTACGATCCGTGGGGTCGGCACGGCAGCGCGAAAGAGTACGGAGCAGCGGCATGACATCGGCCCGCAGGATCGGGGCGCCGGACGCGAAGAACCGCGGCCTGCTGCTCGACGCGGCCGAGCAGCTGATGGTGGAAGAGGGGTACGCGGCGGTCACGTCGCGCCGGCTGGCGAGCAAGGCCGGGCTCAAACCGCAGCTGGTCCACTATTACTTCCGCACCATGGAGGAGCTGTTCCTCGAGGTCTTCCGCCGCCGCGCCGAGGAAGGTCTTCAAGTCCAGGCGCGAGCGCTGCAATCGCCGCAGCCGCTGTGGGCGCTGTGGAGGTTCGGCACCGATCCCGCCTTCACCCGGATTTCGATGGAATTCATGGCGCTGGCGAATCACCGCAAGGAGATGCGGGCCGAAATCGCTTACTACGCAGAGCGTTTCCGGGACGAACAACGCCAGGCGGTGACGTCTGCGTTGCAGCGCTACGGGGTGTCCCGGGAGGATATGCCGCCGGTGGTGTGGACGGTGCTGATGACAAGCCTGTCGCGGTTTCTGGTGCTCGAGCAGGCGGTAGGGATTTCCGGCGGTCACGCCGAAACCTTGGAGCTCGTCGAAAGGTACCTGCGCCGCCTGGAGGGCGAGCCGCAGCCGATCGAGGGTATACCGGCGAACTGGGTGGTTCACCAGTTCCGGATCGAACAGAGCACGCCCTTGGGCCCGTCCTTGGACACCACGACAGTCCCGTCCACCGACAACTCGCAATGAAACTGCGGCGTGCCGGGCTCGGTGCCGGTGTTGACGACGACCATGGCCCAGTATTCGGGTTTCGCTTCGTTCAGTTCGAAGCTCCACGGCGCACCCGGGGCGATGTCGGTTTTGACGTTGGGAGTGAACCGGTAGGGATCGTGGCTGTAGTCGGAGAAGATCGGCGGCTCTTGATCGATGTAATAGATGTTGGCGTAGATCGGGTTCTGGACGGAGATGGTGTACTTCACGTGATGCATGACCGGGTCGTCGGCGTGTGCGGATCCGGTGCTCGGGAGTAAACCAGCACCGCCTAATGCCAGTGCTACTAACATCCGGTATGTGGTGGTCATGTCGCTCCTCCGGTGCCCGAAGGCGGGGTCGCGCTACGGTTCATTACCCGCTCCGCGGCCCGCCAGTGTGCGTCGGCAACCCACAGCCGTGCAAAGGATGCTATCGCCTCATCGGGCGAAACTCCGCTGATTACCCGCTTTATCTCGGTGGCCGGGTGGCGCGCCAGGGACCTCGCGACCGATCGCCAGCCCTCGTCGAACGACTGGCGGGGTAACACCAGATCCACCAGGCCAATCCGTTCGGCCTCGACCGCGCTGAGGATGGTGCCGGTGCCGGCTAGAAGTAGGGCCCTCCCCTTTCCGACGAGCGCGGCCAATCGCTCGGCGCCGCCCCAGGCCGGCATGATTTCCAGCTCCACCTGATTGAAGGCGATCTTGATGTCGTCGGCGGCTACCCGAATGTCGGCCGCGACGGCGACTTCGGCTCCACCGCCAAAGGCGTGGCCGTTGAGGGCGGCGATCACCGGAGCCGGGAAGCCCGCTAGTTGGTCGCAGATCGACCGCATCCGCTTCGCCATCGCCGAGGCGTCTTCCTCGGTGCGCAGCGTGCTCAGTTCCTTGAGGTCGCCGCCGGAGACAAAGGCCCGATCGCCGGCGCCCTTGATGACCAGGGCCCTGGCGCCGGCGGCCGCATCGAGCGCCTTTTCCAGTTGGTCCATGGTGTCCAACGCGATCGCGTTGCGTGCGTGCGGGCGATCGATGGTGAGCACGGCCAGGCCATCGTCGACCTCGAGGTCCACCATGCTTCGTTGCTCCCTTGACCGAGACGGCCGATATTGGCGTTCTCTTGTCGGGAGAATAACATCATCGCTAAACCTGAGATCTTTCCGCGATGGGGCTGGAGGTGGCGTGATGGTCAACCGAATCGCGGTGGCCGGTGTGGCGCTCTCCGTCGCCGTCGTGGCTGGTTGCACCCCACGACCGCAAGACCCGCAATCCGCCACGGCATCAGTGACCGTCAACGGAAACAGCTCGACATTCCATAACGTCAAGTGCAGCCAGGTGGAGTGGTACCGGAAGATTGACATCGGTGGCGATTTTGCCGGCGCCACCGTCGCCGTCGACGAACACTCAGAGCGCGCCAACGTCAACTCCGTGCGCATCCGCAATCTGGCCGGGTTCACCGGGATGTACTCCCAAGGCGGTGACGGCGATGCCAACTCGAGCCTGAGCTCCGGCAAATTCACGATCACCGGCACGGCCCATGGTTACAAGGCCGACAACCCGAATGAACCGGCCACCGCCACGTTCAAAATCGTCGTCAGCTGCTGATCGCGGTCCCCGGCGGGGTGCACGTTGCGGTTAGCCATGTGCAGAGAATAGTATTCTCACAAATCAAGAAGGAGGATTTCATGGGGCAGTTGTCGCACCGGGAAGACGTCCCGTTTCCGATCTTTGACGCGGATAACCATCTCTACGAGCCGCCGGAGGCGCTGACCAAGTTCCTGCCGAAGCAGTACAAGGACTTCGTCCAGTACGTGCAGGTCAACGGGCGGACCAAGATCGCAATCCGCGGCCACATCAGCAACTACATTCCCAACCCGACGTTCGAGGTCGTCGCCCGGCCGGGCGCCTGGGAGGAGTATTTCAAGTTCGGCAACCCGGACGGCAAAACCAAGCGCGAGCTGTTCGGCGAGCCGATGCGCGCGATCCCGGCGTTCTTCGAGCCCGGCCCCCGCCTGGAGAAGATGAACGAGCTGGGGCTGGACCGCACGTTGATGTTTCCGACGCTGGCCAGCCTGCTCGAGGAACGCCTGCGCGACGACCCGGTCGCCATCCACGTCCTGATCCATGCCCTCAATGAATGGCTCGACGAGGTCTGGGGCTTCAACTACCAGAACCGGATATTTACCACCCCGGTCATCACCCTGCCGATCGTGGAGAAGGCGATCGAGGAGCTGGAATGGGCGGTCAAGCGCGGTGCCCGCTGCATCCTGATCCGCCCGGCTCCCGTCCCCGGGTTTCGTGGCCCGCGATCGTTCGCGGTGCCCGAGTTCGACCCCTTCTGGGAGCGCGTCGTCGAGCACGACGTGCTGGTCGGCATGCACTCCAGCGACAGCGGCTACTCCCGCTACACCTCCGAGTGGGACGGCGCCGAACAGGAGATGCTGCCGTTCCAAACCAATGCGATGGGCATCCTCAACGAGTGGCGGCCGATCCAGGACGCGGTTGGCTCCTGGGTCATTCACGGCGCGCTCTACCGCCACCCGAAGCTGAAAGTCGCGATCGTCGAGGCCGGTTCGAAGTGGATGACCCCGCTATTGGACGGCCTGGCCGAGGTCTTCCGGAAGGCCCCGGAAGTCTTCCCGAGCGACCCGGTCGAGATGGTCAAGAACCGCATCCATGTCAGCCCGTTCTTCGAGGACGGCATCGACGATCTGGTCAACCTCGTCGGCGTGGACCGGGTGCTGTACGGCTCGGACTGGCCGCACCCCGAAGGGCTGGCTGAGCCGACCTTCTACGTCAACGCGTTGTCGCACCTTCCCGTCGAGGATCAGGCAAAGATCATGGGCGGCAACCTCGGTCGGCTCGTCACGGTGTGACGCCGGCCGACCCCGCTTGGCGGACCATCCCCGAGATGGTCTTGAGCGCGGCGGACCGCTTCGGCGACGCGGAAGCGATTGTCGACGGTCCGCTGCGCTTGACCTTCACCGAGGTCGTCGAGCGAATACGTTGTGCCGCAGGCGCTTTCGCCGAGCTTGGGGTCGACAAGGGCGACCGGGTCGCCATCTGGGCACCCAACTCGGCCGAGTGGATAATCGCTGCGTTTGGGCTACTCACCGCGGGCGGCGTGCTGGTGCCGGTCAACACCCGGTTCAAGACCGAAGAAGCGGGCGACATCATCGGCCGCAGTGGGGCGAACGCCGTCCTGGTGCAGAAGGGATTTCTGGACCAGGACTACACCGCACCGGCGGGGATACCGGTCATCGATCTGAAGTCCGACTTCCTCTCCAGCGGTAGGCCGTTCGAGAGTGCTGTGAGCGGTACCGACATCGCCGACGTCATCTTCACGTCCGGCACCACCGGCCGCCCCAAGGGCGCGATGATGAACCATCAGCAGACGCTGCGCATGTACGAAGAGTGGGCGACGCTGGCCGATCTGCGCGAAGGCGATCGCTATCTGCAGATCAACCCGTACTTCCACACCTTCGGCTTGAAAGCGGGGCTGATCGCATCCTTCCTGCGCGGCGCGACGATGGTCCCGGTACAAGTTTTCGACATCGACGGTGTCGTGAATCTCATTGAACGCGAACGCATTACGATGCTGCCCGGCCCGCCGACGCTGTACCACTCGCTGCTGACGGTCGACGACAAGGGCAAGCTGGCGTCGTTACGTGCGGGCGTCACGGGCGCCGCCGACATCCCTGTCGAGCTGGTTCGACGCATCCACGGCGAATTGCCCTTCCAGACGTTGATGACCGGCTACGGCCTGACCGAGGCGGGCAACGTCACGTTGTCGCGGCCCGGCGACTCCTTCGAGGATGTCGCGACTACCGCAGGCCTGCCCTGCGAGGGGGTCGAGGTGCGCATCGCCGCCGACGGCGAGGTGCTCGTCCGCGGCTACGGCGTCATGCAGGGCTACCTCGGCGAGCCCGACGCCACCGCGCAGGCGATCGACGACGATGGCTGGCTGCACACGGGAGACCTGGGCACGTTCAGCGACACGGGCCGCCTTCGCGTGGTGGGCCGCAAGAAGGACATGTTCATCGTGGGTGGGTTCAACGCGTATCCGGCGGAGATCGAGGGCTTCCTGCTCGAGCACCCGGCGGTGGCGCAGGCCGCCGTAATCGGGGTCCCCGACGATCGCCTCGGCCAGGTGGGTATGGCTTTCGTGGTGGCAAAAACTACAGTGTCCGAAGACGACCTGATCGCGTGGTGCCGAGAGCGGATGGCGGGATTCAAAGCGCCGAGATCCATCAAGTTCCTCGAAGCGCTGCCGCTCAACGCCACGGGGAAAGTGATGAAGGACCAACTCCATTGACTACCGGCGATATTCACTCGATGGTGATCGCGTCGGACTACCGGATACCGGACCCGACCAAGGTGTGGCCGCTGCTCGAGCGGAACAAGGCGGCGCTCTCCGACATCGGCGCACACCACGTCCTGGTGTACACGTCCACCCACGACCACGGCCGCGTGCTCGTGATGATCGGAGTACACAGCCGTGAGCCGATTGTGGAATTGCTGCGCTCGCGGGTCTTCTTCGATTGGTTCGATGCCGCCGGCGTCGAAGACATTCCCGCCGTCTTCGCCGGCGAGATCATCGACAGGTTCGTGCCGGCGGACCCGCCAGGAACCGGGGCGCCCGGCGTCGTGGTAGCCGCCATCGCGTCCGTCGACGATGTGTCAACCCTGACCGCGGGGTTCCGTTCGGCGATGGACGGGCTTACCGTGGCCGGCGTCCGAAAGGCCTGGGTCTTCCAGGCTTTCGATGACGAACACGAGGTCCTGATCCTGTCGGAATTCCCCGACGAGGACAGCGCGCGGCGTTGGATCGACCATCCCGACGCCCCGGCGCAATGGATGTCGAGCGTGGGCGTCGGCGCCCACCCGCCGTTGTTCGTCGGCCGGCTTTTCGACACGATGCGCATCGAGGCGGACTGAGCTCGCCGGTATGTTCGTGTGCCTGTGTAACGGAGTCACCAGCCAGACGGTGGGCGACGCCGTCGCGGCCGGGGCATCGACGACCAAGGACGTCGCCCAGGCGTGCGGAGCGGGTGCCGACTGCGGGCGCTGCCGGCGGACGGTCCAGGCGATGCTGCGATCGTCGGCGCCGGACCGAACGGCGCCGTCGGTCTAGTCATTTCAGCGGCGCCGGGTGCCGTCCGGTGACATGGGGCCGACGAGTTGAGCAAGCAGGGGCGGGATTTCGAGCCGCGGGAGGACCACCTCGACGAACACCATGCGGTCTCGATGTTGCGCGGCGACGTTGAACGCGTCGTCGAGCTCACCGTAGGTCTGCGCCCGGAACGCCAGGTGGTCGACCGCGCCCAGCGCGTTGGGGACATCGGTCCACTTCCAGCTGACGATGTCGTTGTAGGGTGCGGTCTCCCCGTGAATCGCCCGTTCGACGGTGTAGCCGTCGTTGTTGACCACCACGATCACTGGCGACAACCCCTCGCGGGAGAAGGTGCCGAGCTCCTGGACGGTCAGTTGCGCGGCCCCGTCGCCGATCAGCAACACGATCCGGCGGTCCGGATGCGCCACCGCCGCGCCGACCGCGGCGGGCAGCGTGTAACCGATTGAGCCCCAAAGCGGTTGACCGATGAAGGTGACGCCCTGCGGGAGCCGGTGATCCGCCATCCCGTAGAACGACGTTCCCTGATCGGCGAGGACCACGTTGCCCGGTGTGAGCGCGACGCACAGGCGATCCCACACCATCTTCTGGGTCAGCGGTTGATCGCGCGGGGGCGGTGGCGGCAGGGGTTCGGCCGGCGGCGATGCCACCGGCGGTGAGGTGATCCCGCGCCGGGCGAGGATCGTGGCCAGGGCCTCCAGCGCGGCGCCCATCTCCAGCGGCGCGAAAACCTCGCCGGCCACACTGCTTTGGTACTGCCCGACGTCGATGGTTCGGGCCGGGTCGATGCGCTGACTGAAGAAACCGCTGACCATGTCGGTGAACACCACCCCGGCCGTCACCAGCACCGGCGCCTCCTCGATCGCCGCGCGCACCCATTCGGCGCTGGCCGCGCCCGCGTAGATGCCCAGGAAGTTCGGCGAGCTCTCGTCGAGCAGACTCTTTCCCCACATCAACGTCGCGTGCGGCACCACGTCCGCGGCCAGCAACGCCTCGAGCTCCTTGACCGCCTGCAGCCGGTGCACCAGCAAGTCGGCGAGCACGGTCAGCCGATGGTCGCCGATGAGGCCGGTCGCGGCCTCGACGAACATTGCCAGCGCGCGCGGGCTGGTGCCTCCGGAGTAGCGGGGCAACGGCGCCTCGGGCGGCTCGGTCGGGAAGCGGGCCACGTCGGTGGAGAGCAGGATGTACCCGGGCCGCTTCTGTTCACGCACCTCGGACAGCACGCGGTCGATCTCCCTGCACGCGGTGGCCGGCATGAGATTGGCTTGGGCGCAGGTGATTTCCCGGCTGATCCGGAAGAAATGCTCGAAGTCCCCGTCGCCGAGCGAATGATGCAGCGCCCGCCGGGCGCCCTGGGCATCTTTTGAGGGACCGCCGACGATATGGACGACGGGCACGTGCTCGGCGTAGCTGCCCGCGATAGCGTTGGCCGCCGAGAGCTCACCCACGCCGAATGTCGTTACCAGTGCTGACATTCCACGCAACCGCCCGTAACCGTCGGCGGCGTAGCCGGCGTTCAGCTCGTTGGCGCTGCCCACCCACCGAATGACCGGATGGGCGACGATGTGGTCGAGGAATTCCAGGTTGTAGTCGCCGGGAACGCCGAAGATCTCGGAGACGCCGAGCTCGGCGAGGCGGTCCAGGAGGTAGTCGCCGACGGTGTAGGTCACGAGGACGACGGTACGCCCGGTTGAAACCGCCTCCGGCCCGACGGCGTTTCGCTATCGTGCGGGCCATGGCGATCAACGAAACACGCGACATTGTCATCGAAGCCAGCCCCGAGGAGATTCTCGACGTCATCGCCGATTTCGAATCGCTGCCGGAGTGGTCGGAGCCCCACCAGAGCTCCGAAGTGCTCGAGAGGGGCGAGGACGGCCGGCCCAGCAAGGTCAAGATGAAAGTCAAAGCCGCCGGCATCACCGACGAGCAGGTGGTGGCCTACACCTGGAGCGAGAACAAGGTGAGCTGGACGCTGGTCAGCTCCGGCCAACAGCGTTCGCAGGACGCGTCCTACACCCTGGTACCCGAGGGCGACAAGACGAAAGTCAAATTCGAGATCAGCGTCGACCCGGTGGTACCGCTGCCCGGCTTCGTGTTGAAGCGCGCAGTGAAAGGGACGATCGACACCGGCACCAAGGGCCTGCGCGACCGCGTGCTCAAGGTCAAGAAGGGTAAGTAGCCAGCGTGACCGGCGGGGGCCCGTTGGCCGGGGTGAGGGTCATCGAACTCGGCGGCATCGGACCGGGGCCGCACGCGGGGATGGTGCTCGCGGACCTGGGTGCCGACGTGGTGCGAGTCCGCCGACCCGGCGGACTCACGATGCCACCCGAGGACCGCGACCTGCTGCACCGCGGGAAGCGGATCGTCGACCTGGACGTCAAGACGCAGCCGGGGACGCTGCTGGAGTTGGCCGCGAAGGCCGACGTCCTGCTGGACTGTTTCCGGCCCCGCACCTGCGAACGATTGGGCATCGGGCCCGACGACTGCGCGGCGGTCAATCCGCGACTGATCTACGCGCGGATCACCGGCTGGGGGCAGGACGGGCCACTGGCCGCGACGGCCGGCCACGACATCAACTATCTGTCGCAGACCGGCGCGCTGTCGGCGCTCGGCTACGCCGACCGGCCGCCCATGCCGCCGCTGAATCTGGTCGCCGACTTCGGCGGCGGCTCGATGCTCGTGCTGCTGGGCATCGCGGTGGCGCTGTATGAGCGCGAACGGTCGGGCAAGGGACAGGTCGTCGACGCCGCGATGGTCGACGGGGTCAGCGTGCTCGCACAAATGATGTGGACGATGAAGTCCACCGGCGCGCTGCGCGACCGGCGCGAGTCGTTCCTGCTCGACGGCGGCGCCCCGTTCTACCGCTGCTACGAGACAGCCGACGGCAAGTACATGGCCGTCGGTGCCATCGAGCCGCAATTCTTCGCGGCGCTGCTGGCCGGGCTCGGCCTGACCCAGGACGAGGTCCCCGGCCAGCTCGACATCGGTTCATACCCACGGATGTACGACGTCTTCGCGCAACGGTTCGCCAGCCGGACCCGCGACGAGTGGGCCCAGGTTTTCGCCGGCACCGATGCGTGCGTCACCCCGGTATTGACGTGGAGCGAAGCCGCGACCAACGAGCATTTGAACGCGCGCTCGACCGTGATCACCGCCCACGGCGTCGAACAGGCCGCGCCGGCGCCGCGGTTTTCCCGAACGCCGGCCGGGCCGGTCGGGCCGCCGCCGGCGACCACGACACCGATTGCCGAAATCGGCTGGTAGCTAAATAATCACGCCGAACACCAGCCGCAGATAGGTCGCCGGGGTTAGGTTGTTATCAGTGGCAGTAAAAGCATCACGGGAATTCGTCGTTGATGCGCCGCCAGAAGTGGTCATGGAGGCGCTGACAGATGTCGGCGTCCTTTCATCGTGGTCGCCGCTACACAAACAAGTCGAAGTGATCGACCGTTATCCCGACGGTCGGCCCCATCATGTCAAGGCCACGATCAAGATTCTGGGGCTCGTCGATAGAGAGATGCTCGAATACCACTGGGGCCCAGACTGGGTTGTCTACGACGCCAAGGGCACCGCACAGCAGCATGGCCAGCACGTCGAGTACACCCTCAAGCCCGAGGGTGTCGACAAGACGCGCGTGCGTTTCGACATCACGGTCGAACCCGCGGGGCCGATCCCCGGTTTCGTCGTCAGGCGGGCGGCAGAAAACGTCCTCAACGCCTCGGTGAAGGGGCTGACCGATCTGGTCAGGGGCGGCCGCGATCCGGGTGATTAGCAGTGGCCGTACAAGCGTCGGCGGAAATCGTCATCAATGCGCCCCCGGATGTCATCATCGACGCGCTCGCCGACATGGACACCGTGCCGTCGTGGTCCGCGGTGCACAAGAAGGCCGAAGTGGTCGACACCTATCCCGACGGCCGGCCGCACCACGTGAAGGTCACGATCAGGGTGATGGGCATCGTCGACACGCAGTTTCTCGAGTACCACTGGGGGCGGGACTGGATGGTGTGGGACGCCAAAAAGACCATCCACCAACATGGTCAGCACGGCGAGTACAACTTGACCCGTGAGGGCGACGATAGGACTCGCGTGCGATTCGGCATCACCGTCGAACCGTCGGCACCACTGCCCGAGTTCCTGATCAACCGGGCCCGCAAAAAGATCCTGCACGCCGCGCTGGAAGGACTGCGCTGGCGAGTTATGGGTGGTTGAGCGCGGCCAGGCGCCGGATCGCTTCGTCGAGGGTGTCGGCGCGTTTGCAGAAGGTGAAGCGCACCAGGTGATTCCACACGTCCAGGTGCGGGGCGGCCGGATCGCAGAATGCCGACATCGGGATGGCCGCCACGCCAACCTTCTCCGGTAATGCCGCGCAGAAGGCCGTGCTGTCGTCGTAGCCGAGCGGCCGCGGATCGGCGCAGAGGAAATAGGTGCCGCCGCTGTCGTGCACTTCGAAGCCGATCTCGCTCAGCCCGGTCGCCAGCCGATCTCGTCGGGCCTGCAGCGAGCTTCGAAGCTCGGCCATCCACGCGTCTTCGGTATCCAGCGCGAGGGCCACGGCGGGCTGTAACGGCGCCCCGCCGACGTAGCTCAGATACTGTTTGGCCGCGCGAACCCCGGCGATGAGTTCGGCTGGGCCGCACGCCCATCCGATCTTCCAGCCGGTGCAGTTGAACATCTTGGCGGCGCTGGAGATGGTGATGGTGCGCTCGGCCATGCCGTCGAACCCGGCCAGTGGCAGGTGGCGGCGGTTGTCGAAGACCAGGTGCTCATAGACCTCGTCGGTGATCACCAAAAGGTCTGCCGCCACCGCGATCTCGGCGACCGCAGCCAGCTCGGTCTGGCTCAGCACCGCACCGGTCGGGTTGTGCGGCGAGTTGATGATCAGCGCGCGGGTCCGGGGTGTGAGGGCGCGCCGCAGCGCGTCGGTGTCCAGTGCGAAGCCGCGGCCGTGGGGGACCAGCGGCACGGCCAGCCGGTTCGCGCCGGCCATCGCCACCACCGGGGAGTACGAGTCGTAGAACGGTTCGATCAGCAGTACGTCCGAGCCCGGCTCGACCAGCCCGAGCACCGCCGCCGCGATGGCCTCGGTGGCGCCGACGGTCACCAGCACCTCGGTGTCGGGGTCGTATTCGATGCCGAAGTGTCGCTTGCGGTGGGCGGCGATCGCGTGACGCAGGGGCGCGATGCCTATCCCTGGCGGGTATTGGTTGGCGCCGCAGGCGATGGCATCTTGCGCGGCCTTCAGCAACGCCGGGGGTCCGTCCTCGTCGGGAAAGCCCTGACCGAGGTTCACCGCGCCGATCCGCGCGGCCAGCGCCGACATTTCGGCGAACACCGTGGTGGCGTAGGGCCGCAAGCGCGACACCGTCATGGTGGTCGAGCCTAGCTTCAGCCCCGATCGTGACTGCACCGTCACGCTCGGCGCCCATCGTGACTGCAGCGTCACGTTCGGTGCCTGACCAGCGACTCTTGCCCAACCAACAGGTTGGCCGGGCACCCTGTTAGGGTGCTGGGTACGGATCCGAACCCCCATTTGTGAAGAGGAAGCCGACATGTCCGAAGAAGCCTTCGTCTACGAGGCCATCCGCACCCCGCGCGGTAAGCAGAAAAATGGGTCGCTGAACGAGGTCAAGCCGCTGAGCCTGGTCGTTGGGCTGATCGATGAACTGCGCAGGCGCTTTCCTGACCTGGACGAGAACCTAATCAGCGACGTCGTCCTCGGCGTGGTTTCGCCGGTCGGCGACCAGGGCGGCGATATCGCCCGGGCGGCGG
>NZ_MBEM01000008.1:0-566 GCF_001954045.1 Mycobacterium sp. SP-6446
TAGCCGACCTCGCCCACGCAGCGCATCGCCGCGGTGATGATTCGTCGGCGAGTCTGCTCGGCGTTTGCGCCCACCGGACGCCCGAGCTGCGACGGCGTGGCGGTCATGCACCTCCGCGGGAGCCGGAAGTCGTTGGTCGGTCGAATATATTCGACCACATATCAGTGAGGACCCGACCCACCATGACCCGAACACAGCTGGGCCGCCCCGTGGGCGCCAGTGGCGAGGAAACGCGCCGGCGGATCATCGTCGCAACCATGAGGTGTGTGGCCGAGGTCGGCTATTCGCAAGCGACGATCCGCGAAATCGCCCGCGCGGCCGACATGACCAGCGGCAGCCTGTATCACTACTTTCCGAACAAATCCGAACTGCTCAATGCGACCGGCGAGGAAATCGAGCAGATCGTGTCGCACCGGCTGCGTGCCGCCGCCGCAGACGGCGATCACGTCGTAGATCGGCTCGATGCGGTGCTCGACGAGTACGGACAGTTGATGCGCGACTATCCCTACCTGACCGCCTTCTTGCGGGCGATGCGAGCCCAGGGCAACGCACAGGTGCGGCGACTC
>NZ_MBEM01000009.1:0-74194 GCF_001954045.1 Mycobacterium sp. SP-6446
TGTCGGATGTGATGAGCGTGCAGACCCCGGCTGGCCCCGCAGCCAGGAACCACGCACGCCCGGTCGCGGTGCTCGAGTGCACGGCGAAGCCGGCGGTTGATCAGCCGAGTCGAGCGGCCGGCGCCGATGAGCTGACCGTCGCGTTCCAACCACACCTCACAGGTGGCATCACAGGACAGGTATTGGCGTTCGGCGTCCGATAACACCGGGCCCAGGTGCAGTGCGGCGATGCGCGCCTGGGTGTCGAGATGCATCACCACGGTGGTGTGCTGCCCATGCGGGCGGCGGGCCACCTCGGCGTCCCACCCCGCCTCGACCAGTCGCATAAACGCCGCAGCGGTGTTCGGCAACGGCGGCGCGTTATCCGATGCCCGTGCGTCGTGGTCGCGATCGTGTTTCCACTCGGCGATCAGCGCATCACGATGCGACGCCAGCGCCGCGTCGAACTTCGCCGCCTCATCGTGAGCAAGGGTGATCCGGTAGCAACTGCCCTGCTCGGTGCTGGTCCTGGTGAACGCGCGCTCGGGCTCGCGGCGCGGTTCGGGTTGGGGCCGCGGTTCCAGCTTGAGCGCGGTGCGCAGCTGATTGACCGTGGCCACCCGCGCCAACTGCAGGTAATGCTCATCAGCTCCCGCACCCGCGCGCGCGCCGCGATGACGCCCACCCGATCCAGCGACAACCAGCCCTCCCGCATGCCCTGAACGCAGCGCGGGAACTCCGGGAGCCGGGCCGCGACAGTCGCGATCGTGTGGGCGTTTGTCGATGACGAACCCAGTTTCCAGGCCACCAACGCCGGCACCGAGCGCGCCCCGGTGGCGCCCCACAGCCGGTCGCGATCAATCTCGGACACAATCTCCACGATGCGCCCATCAATCGCGTTGCGCTGACCGGCCAACTCCGCCAACTCCTCAAACAACACCTCAAGACGCTCAGCAGGACTCAACCCCGCCAAGGCAAGCGATGCAGTCGAAGACATGACCACATCCTCGCAAAGGGGTACGACAAATCCCGGCCGCCCAATCCGGGGCAGCCCCGGGGGCCGGACCCGTCGCTCTAACCGATCAACACGGCGTAGCGCGGCTTGATCACCTCGTCGATGATCGCCAGGCGTTCGTCGAACGGAATGAACGCCGACTTCATCGCATTGATCGTGAAGCGCTCGAGGTCGCTCCATCCGTAGCCGAAAGCCTCGACGAGACGGTGCATTTCCAGGCTCATCGAGGTATCGCTCATCAGCCGGTTGTCGGTGTTGACGGTCACCCGGAACCGGGATCGGGCCAGCAGATCGAACGGGTGGTCCGCGATGCTCTTGGCCGCGCCGGTCTGCACGTTCGAGCTGGGACACATCTCCAGCGGAATTCGCTTGTCCCGCAGGATCGATGCCAGCCTGCCCAACCGCACGCCACCGTCGTCCAGGACGTCGATGTCGTCGACGATCCGCACCCCGTGGCCCAGCCGATCCGCCCCGCAGAACGCGATCGCTTCGTGGATGGACGGCAAGCCGAAGGCCTCACCCGCGTGAATCGTGAAGCGCGCGTTGTGATCTCGCATATACTCGAACGCGTCCAGATGTCGCGACGGCGGGTTGCCGGCCTCCGCGCCGGCGATGTCGAAGCCGACCACACCCTTGTCCCGGAAGCGGATCGCCAGCTCGGCGATCTCCCGTGACACCGCGGCGTGTCGCATGGCGGTGACCAACAGGCGCACCACGATGGGCCGGCCGGCGGCGGCGCAGGCCTTCTCGCCGTCGGCGAAACCCGCGAGCACGGCGTCGACGATCTCGTCGAAAGACAGTCCGCGGTCGATGTGCAACTCGGGCGCGAAGCGCACCTCGGCGTAGACCACCGAATCGGCGGCCAGGTCCTCGACACACTCGTAGGCCACCCGATGCAGCGATTCGGACGTCTGCATGACCGCGACGGTGTGCGAGAACGGCTCCAGATAGCGCTCCAGCGAACCGCTGTGCGACCGGGTGCGAAACCAGGTGGCCAGCTCCTCGACATCGGTGGCGGGCAGCCCGTCGTAGCCGGTCTGGCCGGCGATCTCCAGCACGGTCGACGGGCGCAGCCCACCGTCGAGGTGATCGTGCAGCAGGGCCTTCGGCGCTTTTTCGATCTGCCGCAGATCCAAAGGTGTGGTCACGTGGCGATCCGATCGATGATCAGCGGCCTTGGAACCGGCCGCGGCGCCGGCGGTGTGTCCCCGACGCTCCACGCGCCGTCCAGCTCGGCCATCGCGGCGCCGAAGCGTTCCGGGGTGTCGGTGTAGAGGGTGAATAACGGCTCGCCGGCCGCCACGGGTTCGCCGGGACGGCGGTGGATTTGCACGCCGGCGCCGAATTGCACCCGCTCGCCCGGGCGGGATCTGCCCGCACCGAGCCGCCATGCCGCCAGCCCCACTGCCATCGCGTCGATATCGCCCATTGTGCCGCCCCGGGTGGCGGCCACGGTCTCGGACAGCGCACCGATCGGCAACGGTATCGACAAATCACCGCCCTGGGCCGCGACGAGCCGGCGAAATCGGTCCATCGCGGTGCCGTCGCGCAGGGTCTCCGCGGGGTCGGCGCCGTCGATCCCGGCGAGTTCGAGCATCTCGCCGGCCAGCGCCAGCGTCAGCTCGACCACGTCGGGCGGCCCGCCGCCGGCCAGGACCTCCAGGGATTCGGCGACCTCGAGCGCGTTGCCGACGGCCGCGCCGAGCGGGGTGCTCATGTCCGTCAGCAGCGCGCGGGTGGGCACCCCGCGCGCGGCGCCCAGCTCGATCATGATCTGCGCCAGCTCGCGGGAGTGCGCCTCGGACTTGAGCAACGCCCCCGCGCCGACCTTCACGTCGAGCACCAACGCGCCCGCGCCCTCGGCCAGCTTCTTGCTCATCACCGAGCTGGCGATCAGGGGCAGGGACTCGACCGTGCCGGTGACATCGCGCAGCGCGTACAGCTTGGCGTCCGCCGGCGCCAGCTCGCCCGCGGCGAAGATCGCCGCGCCCACATCGACGAGCTGTTCGCGCACCCGTCCGTTGGACAGCTGGGCGGTGAATCCGGCGATGGATTCCAGTTTGTCGAGGGTGCCGCCGGTGTGCCCGAGCCCGCGACCCGACGCCTGCGGTACCGCCGCACCGCACGCGGCGACGACGGGCAGCAGCGGCAGGGTGATCTTGTCCCCGACCCCACCGGTGGAGTGCTTGTCCACGGTGGGCAGCGGCCGCCCGTCGCGGCGCAGGTCGCTGAAGTCCAGCCGCTCCCCGGACGCCAGCATCGCCGCCGTCCACTCGGCGATCTCGCGGCGGTCCATGCCGCGCAGGACGATCGCCATCAGTAGCGCCGCCATCTGCTCGTCGGCGACGCGGCCGTCGGTGTAGGCGTCGACGACCCACGCGATGGCGGCGTCGGATAACCGGCCGCCATCGCGCTTGGTCCTGATCACCGTCGGCGCGTCGAATCCGAAATCGGTCAAGAACGTTCCCGGGGGACCTCGGCGCCGAACGCGTCGGGCAGCAGCTCGCCGAGCCGGCGGGGCCCCGCCGGATGGTCGATGAGCAACCCGGGACCGCCGTGCTCCAGCAGCACCTGACGGCATCGCCCGCACGGCATCAGCGGGGATCCCCGCCCGTCCACGCATGCCAGCGCAATCAGCCGGCCCCCGCCGGTGGAATGTAGGGCGCACACCACACCGCATTCGGCACAGAGACCAAGGCCATATGAGACGTTCTCCACATTGCAGCCGGTGACCACGCGGCCGTCGTCGACCAGTGCCGCAGCACCCACCGGGAATCGCGAGTACGGCGCATACGCTCCCGCGGCCGCCTGGATCGCGTTGTCCCGCAGCATATTCCAATCGACATCTGGCATTTCGCAACCCCCGTTCACCGATGGGCTGACTTGTTGGGCCGGTTCAAGCAGCCACCCTAACTCCGATGCGACACGGCGTCTTGGCCGGACCGAGCTCCTACCGCGGCCCGTCGTTGCGGGGTTAAGGTCGGTTGCCCGGCTTGTTGACGAAGGCGGTGAGAACTTCAGTGAGTACACAGGCGACAACCGCGGATCCGGCCGTACCGGCGTCGACGCCCTCGCGCAAGCGGCGGCCGCCGCGAACGCTGTATCGGGGGGATCCCGGCATGTGGTCGTGGGTGCTGCATCGCATCACCGGTGCCACGATCTTCTTCTTCTTGTTCGTGCACGTCTTGGACACCGCCCTGGTCCGGGTCAGCCCGCAGGCCTACAACGAGGTGATCGCGACCTACAAGACCCCGATCGTGGGCCTGATGGAATTCGGCCTGGTCGCCGCGGTGGCGTTCCACGGCCTGAACGGGATCCGGGTGATCCTGATCGACTTCTGGTCGCAGGGCCCCCGCTACCAGCGGCTGATGTTCTGGATCGTCTGCATCGTCTTCCTGCTGCTCATGGTTCCGGTGGGGGTGGCGCTGGGCATCCACATGTGGGAGCACTTCCGATGAGCAGCCCCGACCTTCAGCTCGGCCGGGGCGAGCAAGCGCCGGTACACCAGCGCAGCCACGACCGTCCGGCGAGCCTGGACAATCCGCGCTCGCCGCGGCGCCGCGCCGGCATACCCAACTTCGAGAAGTTCGCGTGGCTGTTCATGCGGTTCTCCGGCGTCGCGCTGGTATTCCTGGCCATCGGGCACCTGTTCATCATGCTGATGTGGGACAACGGGGTGTACCGCATCGACTTCAACTACGTGGCCCAGCGGTGGGCGTCGCCGTTCTGGCAGTTCTGGGACCTGGCCCTGCTTTGGCTGGCGCAGCTGCACGGTGGCAACGGCCTGCGCACCATCATCGACGACTACAGCCGCACGGATCGCACCCGATTCTGGCTCAACAGCCTGCTGCTGCTGTCGATGGGGTTCACGTTGGTGCTGGGTACCTACGTGCTGATGACATTCGACCCGAATATCGGAGGCTGACCGGTGATCCAGCAACACCGATACGACGTGGTGATCGTCGGCGCGGGCGGTGCGGGAATGCGGGCGGCCGTCGAGGCCGGACCCCGCGTGCGCACCGCGGTGCTCACCAAGCTCTACCCCACTCGCAGCCACACCGGGGCCGCCCAGGGCGGCATGTGCGCCGCGTTGGCCAACGTCGAGGACGACAACTGGGAATGGCACACCTTCGACACGGTCAAGGGTGGCGACTACCTCGCCGACCAGGACGCCGTGGAGATCATGTGCAAGGAGGCCATCGACGCGGTGCTCGACCTGGAGAAGATGGGGATGCCGTTCAACCGGACCCCCGAGGGCCGCATCGACCAGCGCCGCTTCGGTGGGCACACCCGCGACCACGGCAAGGCGCCGGTGCGCCGGGCCTGCTACGCCGCCGACCGCACCGGCCACATGATCCTGCAGACGCTCTACCAAAACTGCGTCAAGCACGACGTGGAGTTTTTCAACGAGTTCTACGCGCTCGACCTGGCTTTGACGCAGACCCCGAGCGGTCCGGTGGCCACCGGGGTCATCGCCTACGAGCTGGCGACCGGCAACATCCACGTCTTCCACGCGAAGGCCGTTGTGATCGCGACCGGCGGTTCGGGCCGGATGTACAAGACCACCTCCAACGCGCACACGCTGACCGGCGACGGCATCGGCATCGTCTTCCGCAAGGGACTTCCGTTGGAGGACATGGAGTTTCACCAGTTCCACCCGACCGGGCTCGCCGGCCTGGGGATCCTGATCTCCGAAGCGGTGCGCGGCGAGGGCGGCCGGCTGCTCAACGGCGAGGGCGAGCGCTTCATGGAGCGCTACGCCCCGACGATCGTCGACCTGGCGCCCCGCGACATCGTCGCCCGCTCCATGGTGTTGGAGGTGCTGGAGGGCCGCGGCGCCGGGCCGCACAAGGACTACGTCTACATCGACGTGCGCCACCTCGGTGAGGAGGTGCTCGAGGCCAAGCTGCCCGACATCACCGAGTTCGCCCGCACCTACCTGGGTGTGGACCCGGTGCACGAGCTGGTCCCGGTCTACCCGACCTGTCACTACTTGATGGGCGGCATCCCGACGACCGTCACCGGACAGGTGTTGCGGGACAACACTTCCACCGTCCCGGGCCTGTACGCGGCCGGCGAGTGCGCGTGTGTGTCGGTGCACGGCGCCAACCGGCTGGGCACCAATTCGCTGCTGGACATCAACGTCTTCGGGCGCCGGGCCGGCATCGCGGCGGCTTCGTATGCGCGGGGGCACGACTTCGTCGACATGCCGCCGGAGCCGGAGGGGATGGTCGTCGGGTGGGTGGCCGACATCCTCTCCGAGCACGGCAACGAGCGCGTCGCCGACATTCGCGGCGCCCTGCAGCAGACGATGGACAACAACGCCGCGGTGTTCCGCACCGAGGAGACGCTCAAGCAGGCGCTGACCGACATCCACGCATTGAAAGAGCGCTACTCCCGAATCACCGTGCACGACAAGGGCAAGCGCTACAACAGCGACCTGTTGGAGGCCATCGAGCTGGGCTTCCTGCTGGAGCTGGCCGAAGTCACCGTCGTCGGCGCCCTGAATCGCAAGGAGTCCCGCGGCGGGCATGCCCGCGAGGACTACCCGAACCGCGACGACGTCAACTACATGCGCCACACGATGGCCTACAAGCAGGGCAGCGACCTGCTGAGCGACATCGCGCTGGA
Source organism: Mycobacterium sp. SP-6446 (assembly GCF_001954045.1). Classification (NCBI taxonomy): domain Bacteria; kingdom Bacillati; phylum Actinomycetota; class Actinomycetes; order Mycobacteriales; family Mycobacteriaceae; genus Mycobacterium; species Mycobacterium sp. SP-6446. The sequence goes on from NZ_MBEM01000009.1 coordinate 6,626, forward strand.
CTTCAAGCCCGTGGTGCAGACCCGCTACGAACCCAAGGAACGGAAGTACTGATGACTTCGGAACCAGGAGAGGCGTCGGACGCCGAGACTTTGGACCCGCCACTGCCGCCGGTTCCGGAGGGCGCGGTGCTGGTGACCGTCAAAATCGCCCGGTTCAACCCCGACCAGCCCGATGCCTTCGCGAAAACCGGTGGGTGGCAAAGCTTTCGGGTGCCCTGCCTGCCCAGTGACCGGCTGCTCAACCTGCTCATCTACATCAAGAGCTACCTCGACGGGACACTGACCTTTCGGCGATCCTGCGCGCACGGGGTGTGCGGGTCGGACGCCATGCGCATCAACGGCGTCAACCGGCTGGCCTGCAAGGTGCTGATGCGCGATCTGTTGCCTCAAAAAAAGAAGGGGCAGCCCGGCAAGTCTTTGACCATCACGGTCGAACCCATCCGCGGGCTGCCGGTGGAGAAGGACCTCGTCGTCGACATGGAGCCGTTCTTCGACGCCTACCGCGCGGTGAAGCCGTACCTGATCACCACCGGCAATCCGCCGACGCGGGAAAGAATCCAGAGCCCGACCGACCGCGCCCGCTACGACGACACCACCAAGTGCATCCTGTGCGCGTGCTGCACCACCAGCTGCCCGATCTTCTGGCACGAGGGCAGCTACTACGGCCCGGCCGCGATCGTCAACGCGCACCGCTTCATCTTCGACAGCCGCGACGAGGCCGCCGCCGAGCGCCTCGACATCCTCAACGAGGTCGACGGCGTGTGGCGCTGCCGCACCACGTTCAACTGCACCGAATCCTGCCCGCGCGGCATCGAGGTGACCAAGGCGATCCAGGAGGTCAAGCGCGCGCTGATGTTCACGCGCTGATACCTGCACCGGTCAACAAAGCTCGTGGTGATTACTTTGGTTGCCCCCCAACCGTTTAGCCTGATACATCGCGGCATCGGAGGCCGTGATCAGCTCATCGAGAACTGATTGCGGTTCGTTTGCGGCGTCCTCGAGGCGGGCGCACGCGGTGCCAACGCTGGCGGTGACTCCCGCGGCCGAGATCGCGATGGCCCGGCACGCGCGCGCGGCCAACGACTCGGCGTTGCAGGTCGAAGACGTGCCGGCGACGAGAAATTCCTCACCACCGCTTCGGGCCACCACCGCCTGATTGTCGGCGGCGGCCAACAGCGCCCGCGCGACCTGGACCAGTGCGCGATCGCCCGCCGCGTGGCCACACCTGTCATTGACGGCTTTGAAGTTGTCGAGATCGATCAACATGACCACGAGGTGGGAGTCGATGCCGCGTCGGGCCAAGATCATTCCCAGCGCCTCGTGCTGAAATGCGCGCCGATTGAGCAGGCCCGTCAACGGATCGCGGTCGGCAGTCAGCAGATCTCCCGCCAAAGCGCGCACCAGGATCCGAATGGCGAGAGGTAGGGCGATGTTGACCTCGATCACCAGCCACAGGTCCACCCCCGCCAGGCTGGGGTGTCCAGATCTCGCCAACGACACCGCCTCCCAGGAGCCGACGGCAGCGGCAACCGCGAAGTTGTACAGCACCAATCCCGTGGTGTGAAAGAACGCCATGTAGGCGCCGAAGGTCGCGAATGCTATGCACCCGATCAGCGCGGCGAGCGGGTTCGGGTGTGCCAGGCACGCCAAGGCGACGGCGGTGTTGCACGTGATGGCAAATGCGATCGACTGCCTGCGCGTCGGCCACCGCCAAACCCACAGCAACACGCCCGCTACCCCGCCGCCGACGGCGACCCATGTCATCGCCACCGGCACAGGTCCGCGGGGACCGTCCGAACTGCCCAGCAGGGCGAGCAGGCACAACACCATCGACGTCGCGATGAACGCCATCAGGGCCCGAGTGGCGCCGCCGATGCCCCGCGACGCGAGGTAGCCGGACAGCCAGTCGTACTGGTCGGCCCGCCGGCTAAACAGCGCAGTCATCGTTGACTCCCAATCGCCACCACTGGCCATCGATGCCGAGAGGCTAGCCGCATGCTACGGCCGTCTCGCGGCCCGCGAGGCAGAAGGCCCGAAGTCGCCCCTCGCGCTGACCGCGCTCGTCACACATTGTCGACCTGTCTCGTCTGAGGGGTATGACACAGAAAACACGCATCGAGCCCCTGCCCCCCAAGCGCGCCGGCCTGCTGACCCGCGCGATGTACCGGGTCGCCAAGCGGCGCTACGGCCAGGTTCCCGAACCGTTCGCCGTGTCCGCGCATCATCGCAAACTGATGATCGCCGGCGCCGTCCACGAGACCATGGTCGACCGGGCGTCGAAGACGCTTCCGGTCAGCGTGCGTGAGCTCGCGGTGTTGTGGACCGCGCGCGCGATCGGCTGCTCCTGGTGCGTCGACTTCGGGTCGATGCTGCAACGCCTGGACGGCCTGGACATGGAGCGGCTCAAGGACATCGACAACTACGCCACCTCACCGGCATTCACCGACGACGAGCGCGCCGCCATCGCCTACGCCGACGCGATGACCACCGACCCGCACACCGTCACCGACGAACAGGTCGCCGACCTGCGGACCCGTTTCGGCGACGCGGGAGTGTTCGAGCTGACTTATCAGATCGGGCTCGAGAACATGCGGGCGCGGGTGAATTCCGCCCTGGGCATCACCGAGCAGGGCTTCAATTCCGGTGACGCCTGCCGTGTTCCGTGGGCGGAGGAAAACCAGGCCGCGCGCTGATTGCCCGGACACGTATCGGATCGGTGACCTCAGCTGGTCGAACTCGGACCCCGTCGAAAGGGGGAGACGATTTCCCCCACCCAATCCGGCTTTCACCCGATAGACCGACCAACATCATGGCAGAACACTGGTCAGTGAGCGGAGCCAAGCACCCCCGCCATCCGTGTTGAACCGACTTGGGAGAACCGAAATGAACTGCACCGCAACCCCGATGGGCAATACCGGGCAGGCCAGGCGCAAAACGCGCCGGACCGCGCGGTCATGGGCCGCGGCGACTGCGGCATGGATGCTAGCGCTTGCGGCGGCCGCGGCGGTCTGGCTGCCCATCGTGATGCCGGCGGCCGCCAAGGCCGACACCTGCGGCAGCGTCGGCGGCCGCCACTGGTCGGTCAGCGGGTGCCCAGCCCCACCGGCCTACGATCCGCCGCCGCCAACGGATTACACCCCTAACGCGACCGTCTGCGCCCAGGGTGGACGGTGGTTCAGTTGGAGCGCCTGCAAGTAGCACGACGCCAATGCATCGAGGGTCGTTGCATTTCGCGGCTTGGCAAATGAACATCGTTAATCAATGAGTACGTCGGATCTCGACCGAGTGCGCCGGACGCACCGGCTTCGATCGCTGCGCGCAGGGTATGGGCTTCGTGTCGGCGTGGTGGCCATCATGGTCGGTGCGATGCTGGTGAGCACCGATCCCGGCAAATGGGTCAACGAGGGCGTCCTGGTCGCCCTGTACGCCGCGATCGCGGTGACCGCGGCCGTCGTGGTGCTTTCTCCCCCAAGCCATCTGGTCACCGGCGACTGGTTCGTGGTGATCCTCACGCTCGTCGACATCGCGGCGGTGTGGTGCTTCAAGCTGATGTCGCCGGGTGGATACCTGCCCTTGCTACTGATGGCCCTGCTGCCCATGTTGGTAGCGACTGGAGTGTCGTGGCGGCCGACGGCGGTGGTGCTGGGGACGATCTACATCGCGTTCGCGATAGTCCTATTGCAAGACCCGGTGATTCAGCCACGCATCGGGTGGCCCGAAACGACGCTGCTGCTGGCCATGTATGCATTCGTCTGTTCCGCGAGGTTGGTGGTGGCCGTTCTTCGGGCGAGGTACGAGGACGAAGTCGCCACGGTAACCGCGTCACGCGAGGAATTGCTCGCGGATACGATGACCTCTTCGGAGGCGCAGCGCCGCCAGATCGCCGAAGCCATCCACGACGGTCCGCTGCAGGATGTGCTCGCCGCCCGTCGCGACATCTCCGACCTGCGCAAGACGACACCCGCGGTGCAGCTCGACCGCGCGGTGGCCAGCCTGCAGGAGGCGTCGCGGCGCCTGCGGGAGGCCACGTTCGAGCTGCACCCGGAGGTCCTCGACGAGGTGGGGCTTGGCGCCGCGGTGCACAAGCTGGCCTCGCTAACCGCGGAGCGATCGGGTATCGCCATCGCAACCGATATCGAGTATCCCGGCACCAACGCGATCGACCCGATGATATTTGGGGTGACTCGCGAGTTGCTGTCCAACGTGGTCCGTCATTCCCGTGCCAGCCGGGCCTCCGTGAAACTGGCGGTGGTCGACGACGCGTGCTGTCTCGACGTGGCGGACAACGGGATTGGGATCAGGCGCGACGCCGCGGCGCGCCGCCTCGCGGAGGGGCACATCGGCCTGGCGTCGCACCGGGCGCGGGTAGAGGCCGCCGGTGGCAGCATGCGTATCGTCGACGAACCCGCCGGAGCGCACATCCGCATCGAAGTCCCGCTGCGGGTGTAGGTAGAGCGCCCCGGTCACTCCACCAATCGACGCCGCATCGCCTCGGCCACCGCGGCGCCCCGGTCGGAGACCTTCAGCTTCTCGTAGAGGTTCTGCACATGCGACTTGACCGTGCTGGGCGCCAGATGCAGCCGCGACGCAATCTGAGGAACCGACAACCCGTCGGCCATCATGCGGACCACCTCCTGTTCGCGCGTCGTCAACAGCGCGGACTCGCCTTTAGCCCGCTGCTGGAGTTCACCTGCCAGTGCACCGGACAGGTGGGTAGGTAGGTAACCGTCGCCGGCCGCGCATTTGAGGACCGCGGTGATGATCTCGTCGCTGTCGGACTCTTTGGTCAGGTAGCCTTTGGCGCCTTCGGCCAGGGCTTTGTACACAACCGAACTGTCGTCGAAGGCACTGAGCAGCACGATGCGGGTGGGCAGCGCGTCCCGGGTGACGGCGTGGACGACGTCAAGTCCGTTGAGTTCGGGCATCTTGTAGTCGAGCAGCGCCACCGCCGGCCGCAGCTCGCGAATCGCCTCCAGCGCGGCTCTGCCGTCGGCCACTTCGGCGACAACCTCTACTCTTCCGCTTGAATTCAGCGCTCGTACTACGCCTTGTCTGGTCACCGGGTGGTCGTCGGCTACGACTACTTTGATCCGTTTTGAGGGGTAGCTCATGGGATGCTCCCGAAATGTCGCGCTGGTCCCACCGGGCACCGCTATGTGGTCTTTGTATTCTTGCTCCCCGCGGGGGGCAGTGTGGTCACTTTCTCCCGCGCTCCAATCACTTCCACGCGATGCAGATCCGGCCCCAGCTCGATGCGCCCACTGAACTGTGACCGCGCCCGTCCCCGCCAGTCATCCTCCTGACCGGGCGCCACCGCCGGCACACAGTGCGTCAGGACCAGAGTATCGACGCCGGCCCGCTCTGCGGTGCAGGCGGCCTCTTCGACCGATGAGTGATAGTCGCAGATGTCGCGGATCCGCTGCATCGGCAGCGCCTCGATGAGGTCTTTGCGGATCACGGTGTGTACCAGTGCATCAGCGCCTGCGGCCAGCTCGTCGAGGCTGGCGCACGGCACCGTGTCGCCGGCCAAGACGACAGACGCCGAATCGTGGTGTAACCGAAAGCCGATGGTGGGATCCACCGGCCGGTGATCCGTCGGGGCGGCCTCGATGCGCACGTCACCGGCGTCCCATACGATGCCCTCGGTGAATTCGCGGACGTCGACGGCGGGAGGACCGTTCAGGTCGGCGTGGTGCGCAATCCGATAACCGATGTCGGCGCCGAACGCGCCGAGCGTCGCTTCGACCGCGGCAGCGGTCCCGGGCGGACCGATGATCGGCAAGGGTGCCGGTTCGGGCGTGAAGGTGCTCACCCACCGGGTGATCAGCACGTCGCCGAGGTCGGCGATATGGTCGCTGTGCAGGTGGGTGAGGAGCAGGGCGGTCAGCGCGTTGGCGCCGACGCCGATCGCGGCGGCACGCTGCAACACACCCCTGCCGCAGTCGATCAGAAACGTCTGACCACCCGCACGTACCAGGGTCGCGGGCCCGGCCCGCAGCGGATCGGGTATCGGGCTGCCCGTTCCAAGGAGAATGATTTCGATCACGCCCTAGATATGCCACAACGCGATTGCCTACGCAACGACGTGATTCGGGGGTCACTCGGCATGGTCGCCGGCACTGCACGGGATCCGGACGCGGGTGTGAGCGGCGTCTAAGTTACTCTGCCGCAATATGTTTCGTGCTTCCCAGGCGGTGGCGCCGTTGATCTCTGCGGCCGCTGCGGGCGGTGTGGCTCTCCCCCATTAGGGGGAGAAAGGTTCCTCCACCGAATCCGGCGTTTAGCGGAGCCGTGGCTTCTGACGGCAGGCGTTGGTGCCTCAGCGGGCCTCGCCGACCGCTGCGATGTGCGAGCTGGCGCCAGGCGTCATGTCGCCAGACGCCGCCTTGATCGTGCGGACGCGTCGCTACCGGCGGCCACAACACGCGCTAGCGGCACACACAGCGCGGCGCCGGCGAAGCCAACGACGAGGATGGAGACCGCCACCATCGGCGGACCGCCATGACCCAGTCCGTATGCCACCAGGAGGGGCGCGGCGATCGCCGCCAGCGCCAGGGCCATTCCCCACACCCCGTGGTAGCGCCCGCGATGCTCGGCCGGGGCGATCCGGTGGACGACGCCGGCGGCCAGCACAAACCAGGCGATCTCACCGGGGGCACACGCCGCCACCGCCAGGCTGAAGCTAAGTGTGGAATCCGCTACGGCGGCGGTCGCCAACCACCCGGTGGTCCATGCCGCGGCCGCGGCCAGAATGTCCATTCTTGGAAGTGTCGCAACTTGTCGGCTCAGCCACGGAGTGAGTAATGGCGTAAGCGCCATGACGGTCGACGCATTGGCCAGCTGCGTCCAGCCGTACGCACCGGCACCCAGGCCATGACGCGACATCAACATCGGCAGGGCGGCGAAGAAACCGATGGACGCCGTCAATGTGGCGGCGCTGCTGACCAACAGCAGCATCAATCGGCGGTCCGAAAAAGCCCGACGGTAACCGGTTTTAGTAATCGACGGTGGGCGGCGCACATCGGGCGGCATGCCGCTCAACGCGATCGCCGCGAAAAGCGCGAACGCTACGGCGTTGATCCAATACAGAGCGGGTACGCCGATCGCGTCTGCGAGCAGACCGCCGATGCCGCCGCTGATCGCAGCGCCGGCGTTCGTTGTCCAACCCAGCCGCCAAGCGTCGACTTTCGCCCGCTTCCGAGGATCGGGAATTAGCTCGTTGATCGCTGCACTGAGCACCGGTCGCGGCGCGTCGAAGACCACCCCGACCAGCGCGGCCCCAACTACCAATGCCCCAGCCGTTTTCGCACCGGCCAGCAGCGCCGATGCCAGCCCCGCTAGCAGCATCATGGCCGCCAGCGTGGATCGTCTTCCCAGCCGGTCAATCAGCCACCCGCAGAGCAGCTGGCCCATCACCCACCCGACTCCGAACACCGCCAAAATCGTGCCCACGGTTCCGGGCGCGTGCCCCGGCTCGGCAACGTGATATGCCAGGAACGGATAGGCGAATCCCGCGGCGCGCACGAGCAAGTTGCCGGCCAGGAGGACCCAGATCACCGGCGGATACTCGTAGCGCCCCGGGGTATCACGCCTAGCGGCGGGGGATGCCGTCATCATTTCGTCCTTCACCAAAGGGCCACGCTCATGTCGGTAACCGACGGGCTTCGGTCACGAACGTAAGTCGCGCAAAGCGAAGCGCTAATCCGCCGATCGGCCCTCAACCGCGGTGAAGCGCGCTCCTGCGATTGAGCGTGTCTCCCCCGATTGGGGGAGAGCGTTTCATCCCCTGACTCCGCCAGGCACCCGACAGACACTCGGCGATCACCACGAAATAGTGGTGGTGACCCGAGCGAGTCACGCTCGGCAGACGAATGCCAGCGAAGCCGGAGCATCCATGAGCAATCCCAACGCCCCGATGCGGGCCCTGGTAACGGGCAGTTCCGGTCACCTCGGCGAAGCGCTTGTGCGCACCCTGCGTGCCCGCGGCGCCGACACCGTCGGGCTCGACGCACGGCCGTCGAAGTGGACCAATGTTGTTGGCTCCATAACTGATCCAGGGCTGACACGCGAGCTAATGGCCGACGTGGATGTGGTGTTCCACACCGCCACGCTGCACAAGCCACAGCTGGCATTCGTGCCGCGCCAGGAATTCTTGAACACCAATATCGGTGGCACGCAGACCCTTCTGGATGCGGCGGTGGGGGTCGGCGTTCGCGCGTTCGTGATGACATCGTCAACGACGGTGTTCGGTGACGCGCTCGTGCCGTCGCCGGGGCGGCCCGCCGCGTGGATCGACGAATCCGTGACGCCGATTCCCAAGAACATCTACGGTGTTACCAAGGCCGCCGCCGAGGACCTCTGCCAGTTGGCGCACCGCAACGACGGCCTGCCCTGCGTGGTGCTGCGCACCGCGCGATTCTTCGCCGACGGCGACGATATGCCAGACGTTCATGACGGGCGCAGCGACGATAACGTGAAGGCCAACGAATACGCGTCACGCCGGGTCGCGCTCGAAGATGCCGTCGACGCGCACCTGAAAGCGGCACAGCAGGCGCCGCGTCTGGGGTTTGCGCGCTACGTCATCGCGGCCACAACACCGTTCACGCGTGATGACATGGCCGAGTTGCGAACCGACGCGGAGTCGGTATTCGCGCGCCGCTCGCCGGTGGCCGCGGCCGCTTGGAGAGAACGAGGCTGGCGGTTCCCCCACCGCCTGGACCGTGTGTACGTCAACGCCAGAGCGCGCCATGAGCTGGGCTGGCACCCGCGGTTCGATCTGGACGCGATCGCAGCCAGAGTCGCACGCGGCGACTCCGTGCGCACGCCGCTATCACAACTCGTCGGGGTAAAGGAGTACCCGAGCAGTTCGTACCACTTGGGAGTGTTCCATCCAACGAGCGGCCAGCACCGTGTTCGGGTGTGTCGCGATCAGCTTGCTAATGCCAAGTGCCACAACCACTCACATGCCATCCCGGCCCTCGCCGGCTGATTTATCAGCTGCTGTGTCGGCTGATTTGCCCTACCGTCAACGGCGCACGCGCTGATGCCGCGCGTGGATCAACGCGACCTCGTGATCTAGTAAGTTGCCGCGGCGCGTCTCGGTGGTCGTACCCGCATGAGGCTCGCTGATGCCCCGAAGTCTCATGCAGTCGTGAGTGGCGGTGATGAGACACATTGCACCCGAAGGGTGTAGCCGGTCGGCGATGGCGTCGACCACCTGACAACCGATCCGTTCCTGGACCTGTAGCCTCCGCGCATAGCCGTGTACCAGCCGCGCCAGCTTCGACAGCCCTACGATTCGCTGACCGGGCCCGGGTCGGTACGCGACGGTGGCGTGCCCGGTGAACGGCAGCAGATGGTGAGCGCACGTGGACATCAACGTAATGCCCTCCACGATCACCAGCCCGGGTTCCTGCGGCGCCGGAAACACGCGGCCGAGGTGGTCGGCGGGATCCTCGCGATAGCCGGCGAGCATGTCTCGCCACGCCCGCGCAACGCGGCCGGGCGTATCGGCGGTGTGATCGTGCTCATCGACGTCCATCGCTACCAGGAGCGCCTTCACAGCGACCTCAGCGTCGGCGAGATCCATAGCTCGCTTCCTTTCGTCAGGCGGAGACGGCGTTTTTGCGACAGCCGGACGTTGCGGTCTCCCACACCTCGATGTAGGAAAGTCCGGGAATGCGCAGCCGCTGCCAGATCCAGCAGGCGACGTTCTCGCACGTCGGATTCTCAATGAAGTGATTCAGCGCACTGTGGTCGAGCTCATCTAGCACGGGCTTGATCGCGCACTTGATCTCGGCGAAGTCAACGACAAAACCGGTGTGCGAGTTGGGGATTCCCTTGACGCCCACAACCACTTTGTAGCTATGACCGTGAAGGAAACCGCATTGGTGGCCTGCTGCAACGTTCGGCAGAAAATGCGCGGCCTCGAAAGTGAAAACTTTGAACACCTCGATCGCACTGCTCGTCGGGACTTGCCCATCCGCCAACGTCGGATGTACTGCGCTGGCACGGACTGATGGGTTATTTCTCATTTGGCTTGACGGATGAGCTACGTCTGCAAGGGACGAGGTCTTTGGCATACCGAGAACGTAAGGCTCGCTTCCGGTCTGGACAATCCAACCGTTGCGGGTTTGGGCGGTGGAAGCCGGCTCCTGCGATCGGTGGAGCGCACAACTTTTTGTTAGCCGGCGGCCGGCGTACGAATGACCACCGTGGGGCGGAACCCATATTTTGGAACGACGTTGCCGTTGCCGTTGGCGTTCGCCGCCGGGCCCGTTATCGGCATTGCGGGCACGCCCGGGGGCCCGCTACTCGGAGGCGCGGTGAAGGGGGTGCTGCCCAGAGCCAAGGCCATAGGGCTTGTCGCCGACGACGTGGTCCAGCTCGGCGGCACCGAGAGCGGTCCAATCGATGTCGCCCGACCCAGACCTGCCGACGCCGCACCCGCGCCGACCCCCAGACCCGCCGATCCCGCAACGCGCGCGACGGAAGGCAGGCCTCCCGGAGCTGCCGTAGCCGGGGCACCCGCGACCGGCGCCGCGCCGTTCGCGAGCCCGCCCATGGTGCCGATTGTCGCCATGCATGAGCTCAGAACCGACGAAGCGGATGCAGCAACCACACCGATGTTGGCCACGATGTCGACAAGGTAGTAAAGGGGGTGATTCGTCGGGTCGGGCGACGCGAGCCGCTGAAGCGCGTGCGGGACCGCAGAGATTACTCGCGAGCCCTTCGACATGACCGTCTGCGCGCGGGTTCCCGCCAGCGGCCCCGTGGGGTGGGTGACCGGCGGCGGCGGGGTGAACGGTGTCAACGTCGCGGCTGCCGCCGACGCGGCGGCGTAGCCATACATGGCAGCGGCGTCCTGGGCCCACATCTGGGCATAGAGCGCCTCGGTGGCCGCGATCGCAGGGGTGTTCTGCCCGACGACGTTGGTAGCAATCAGCGCCATCAGCGCGGCCCGGTTGGTCGCGATCACGGATGGCGGAACCGTCATCGCGAACGCTGCCTCATACGCGCCGGCGGCGGCCTGGGCCTGGGTGCCCGCCTGCGCCGCCTGGCCGGCGGTGGCACTCATCCACGCGAAGTAGTGTGTGGCCGCCGATGCCATCGATACCGACGCGGAGCCTTGCCACGGCCCGCCGGTCAGTCCGGAGATGACCGACGCATACGACGCTGCCGTCTCATGCAAGTCGGCGGCCAACCCATGCCAGGCGGCCGCGGCCGCCAGCATCGGACCCGGCCCCGGCCCGGCATACATCCTGGCGGAGTTAATTTCCGGCGGTAGTGCTGCGAAATCCATCGCTCGACCGTCTTGCCGGTGTAATGCGAACCACATAGCTACGGTGCCCAGGCGAGTTCGACATTCGTATCGGCCGACTGGGCAGAACTCAGTACGGGTCCCTGCCCCCCAATCGACGGATCCCGTACCGCGGGCCGGCGCTAAAGTGGCGGCATGCGCGTCTGGGATGTGCAGCCGGGGCGGCTAATTGCGGGCGGCGGATTCTCCGACCTCGCCGTCCACCACCACCCCGCGGTTCAGGTCACAGTCGGTGCGCAGGGTCCCGTTACGGTCACGCGCGACGGCGCTGCACAGGACGTGTGCCGGCTGGTAGTCGTCGCCAGCGGAGCCCGCCACGCCGTGCGGTCGGATTCGGGATCCGGGGCGTTGACGCTGTACTTCGGGTTGCAGACACCGCAGGGCTTTGCGCTGAACACGCTGGGTCACAGCCGCGGCCGGCACGGAGTCTGGATCGTGGACGACGGGCAACGACTGGCCGAGGCGGCCGCGGCGTCGCTGGCCACCGACGGCCCACGCGCCGCGGCGGACTTACTCGTCGACGAGCTGTGCGGGACACACGACCGGCGCCCGGGCGAACCGCCGTCCGTTCACCCACAGCTGCGGCGGGCGATGGACGTCGTGTCGAGCCAGGTTCCCGCCCACGTCGACGTGGCCTCGGTCGCGAATGCCGTTGCGCTGTCGCCCGATTACCTCGGGCGGCTATGCCGACAACAGACCGGCGTCTCGTTGTCGGCCACGATCCGTTGGCAGCGGCTGGTGACCGCCGTCGGCCACCTCCTCGACGGGCACTCCGTGACCGATGCCGCCCACCTGGCCGGATTCGCCGACGGCTCGCACGCCAACAAGGTGTGCTGGGAGATGACCGGCGCAGCCCCGCGCTCCTTCGCGCAAGCGGTTCGCGAGATCTGACGGATCCATACAAGCGCCCCGTTCGCCGCTGACCCACGCTTGGGACATGGCGAACGGACAAATCCCATGACAGCACCGTTAGGTACCCAGACGAAGGCCGCCGTCATCCGGGCCCTCTTCGCGTTGCCCAGACCGGTCCGACGGTTGTTGGCCGGCCCTCCGGTCCGCATCGACGGGCAGGAACTCACCCTCGACGCGCAATTGGTGATCCGGCTCAAAAACCTCTCGGGCTCCGACGTTTTCACCGACCCCGTCGACAACGCCCGCGCGCGCTATGACCAACTCTCGCGAATCATGCCGTACGAATCGCCGGTCCCCATCGCGACGCGGGAAATCACCATCCCCGCCGAGCACGGCGGCGTCCCGGCCACCCTGTACACGCCCGCGGACGTGCCCGAGCCGTCGGGGCTGCTGGTGTATTTCCACGGCGGCGGCTTCTCCGTCGGCTCACGCCTGAGCCACGACCCCGTCGCCCGGTACCTCGCGAGCCACGCCGGCGTGCGCGTGCTGTCGGTCGAGTACCGGCGGGCGCCCGAGCACCGGTTCCCCGCGGCCGTCGACGACGCCGTCGCCGCATTCGCGCACGCGCACCGCCACGCCACCGATCTGGGCGCGGACCCCGGCCGCATCGCGGTCGGCGGCGACAGCGCCGGAGGCAATCTCGCGGCTGTCACCGCGCAGCAGGCGGTGCGGCGGGGCGGTCCGGTGCCGGCGTTTCAGCTGCTGATGTATCCGCCGACAGACCTCAGCACGCGCCGTCCGTCGCGCGACCTGTTCGCCCGGGGCTCCACCTTCAGCGACGCGAACCTCGAGTGGGCGCTGGCGAACTACATACCGCCGGGAACCGATCGCGCCGATCCGCGACTGTCACCGCTGCACGGCGACGTCACCGGCTTGCCGCCCGCCTATGTCGCCAGCGCCGGTTTCGATCCGATCCGCGACGACGGCGAGGCATACGCGAAAACGCTGCGCGCCAACGGAATCCCGGTCGCATTCACACGTCAGGCTGACCTGCCCCACGCATACCTCAACTTCGTCAGCCTCGGCGGCCGGTTCGCCGAGGCGGCCAGCGAGGCAGCGGGTGCGCTGCGGGTCGGGCTGGAAACGATGCGCGCTGATCAAGCCTCGGGCGCGGGTGCGATCTCGATGTAGGTGGTCGGGATGTCGAACGCGGCGCTGCCCTTGTCCAGACTGCGCTCGAACAACTTCATCGGCAGGCTCCAGTTTGCCGCGATCACCTTGTCCGCGTGCGGATGTTCGGACTCGGGCAGAATCCTGGCCACCCCGGCCACAGCTTGCCCTCTCGGCTTGCCGCGAAGGCTGCTCGGCACCACCACGACGCGCGGATTGTTCTTGATCCGCTTGACCTTTCCGGTGGAGCCATCCGTGCGCACGTAGATCTTCCCGCCGGCGACGCCGTGATTGATCGGGCTCGGCATCGCCTCGCCGGAACGCTTGAACGTCACCAACAGGATCTGCCGCGTCTTCTCGAAACCGCTGAAGTCCGTACCTTGCGGGGTCCTGGCGCCGACGTCAAAGGCGCTGCGGTGCCGCATCTTGTCCATGGCGCGGAACATCAACTTGCCCATCGCTTCGGCGACGCTGCCGGCCATGTACTCTCTCCAATCCCCTCTTGACTCGATTGACTTACCGCCGCTCACGCCGCAGCGGAGAACCGGTGAATTTGTCGGGGTTGGCGATATCCCACAGGGCGCAAACCTTTCCGTCGCGCACCGTCATCGCCATCACCCGCGGACACATCTCCCGGTAGCCGTCGCTGGCGGGGAAGCCGGCCGTGTAGATGCCCAGCTCGCCGTTGACCAGCCCCAGCTGATAGGCCGTGTAAAAATCGGGGCCGTAGCGGCGGGCCAGGCCGAGCATGAACCGGACCACCTTCTCCGGTCCGTGGATGACGTGAACTGCGGTGGGCGCCTTGCCATTCGAATCGCCGGTGAACGTCACGTCCGGATGCAGCAGCGCCACCACGGCCTCCACATCGCCGGCGGACATTGCGGCCATCAGCTGGCCAACCACCTCGTTGTGCGACGGGTCGGGCTCCGGGGGCGGTTCGGCGGCCACGGCCTTGCGGGCCCGCGAAGCCAGCTGACGGGCGGCGGCCTCGTTGATCCCCAACACCTCGGCCACTTCCGCGAAGGGCATGCCGAACCCGTCGTGCAACACGAACGCGACCCGCTGATCGGGAGTGAGCCGTTCGAGCACCACCATCGCCGCGAACCGGGCGTCCTCCGCGGCCACGACCGCGGCCAGCGGATCGGGCTCGTCAAAACCCGTGACCACCGGCTCGGGCAGCCAATTGCCGGTGTAGGTTTCGCGGCGATGCGCGGCGGAGCGCAACCGGTCCAGCCCGAGCCGGCTCACCACCGTAGTCAGCCACGCGCGCAGGTCGGTGATCGCGCCCGCGGTCTCCGCGGAATCCCAGCGCAACCAGGCGTCCTGGACGATGTCCTCCGCGTCGGCCACCGTTCCCGTCAGCCGGTAGGCGACCGACAGGAGATGCGGCCGCAGCTCTTCGAACTCGCTGACCTGCTGCGCTGCGGTCATATCGCGAGCCTAGCGTTACGCTCGCGGCGATGACCGAACACCTCTGGCTGCATTTCACCCGGCACGGCCCCAACTTCACGCCGCCGATCATCACCCGCGGCGAGGGCGTGACCATCTTCGACGACCGCGGCAAGAGCTACCTCGACGCGCTGTCCGGTCTGTTCACCGTGCAGGTCGGCCACGGCCGCGCTGAACTCGCCGAGGTCGCCGCCCGGCAGGCCAGCACCCTGGCGTTCTTCCCGCTGTGGGGCTATGCCACCCCGCCCGCAATCGAGCTCGCCGAACGCCTCGCGCGCTACGCGCCGGGCGACCTCAACCGGGTGTTCTTCACCACCGGGGGCACCGAGGCCGTCGAGACCGCGTGGAAAGTGGCCAAGCAGTACTTCAAGCTCACCGGCAAACCCGGGAAACACAAGGTGATTTCGCGATCGGTCGCCTACCACGGCACCACCCAGGGCGCGCTGGCGATCACCGGGCTGCCGTTGTACAAGGCGCCATTCGAGCCGGTGACGCCGGGCGGTTTCCGCGTGCCCAACACCAACTTCTACCGCGCACCCGAACCGTTCGACACCGACCCGAAAGCCTTTGGGCAGTGGGCCGCCGACCGGATCGCCGAGGCCATCGAGTTCGAGGGCCCGCAGACCGTCGCGGCGGTGTTCCTGGAACCCGTGCAGAACGCCGGCGGCTCCATCCCGCCGCCCCCGGGTTATTTCGAACGGGTCCGCGAGATCTGCAATGAGTACGACGTGCTGCTGGTCTCCGACGAGGTGATCTGTGCGTTCGGCCGGATCGGCTCGATGTTCGCCTGCGACGACTTCGGTTACGTGCCCGACATGATCACCTGCGCCAAGGGCATGACGTCGGGCTACTCACCGATTGGCGCGATGATCGCCAGCGAGAAGTTGTTCGAGCCCTTCGACGACGGCAAGACGATGTTTCCGCACGGCTACACGTTCGGCGGGCATCCGGTGTCGGCCGCGGTGGCGCTGGCCAACCTCGACATCTTCGAGCGGGAGGGTCTCAACGACCACGTCAAGACGCACGCGCCGGCATTTCGCGCCACCCTGGAGAAGTTGTACGACCTGCCCATCGTGGGCGATGTGCGCGGCGACGGATACTTCTACGGCGTCGAACTGGTCAAGGATCAGGCGACCAAGCAGACCTTCAGCGACGACGAACGCCGAGCGCTGCTGGGCCGCGTCTCGGCGGCGCTGTTCAAGGCCGGGCTGTATTGCCGCACCGACGACCGCGGCGATTCCGTCATCCAGCTGGCCCCACCGCTGATCAGCGGCCAGGCTGAGTTCGACACGATCGAATCCATCCTGCGCACCGTGCTCCGCGAGGTGGAGTCGGCCTGAATTGCCGTAGATTGAACGCCGGCAAACATAACGATTAGCTGAAATACAAGTCGCGCTTGCCCGTCGCAGGTGTACGTTCTGCGCGATGGGCGCTCTCAGCCGGCCCCCCAAAGCGCCGTTCATGCCGCGGATGATCACCCGCTTTGCGGTGCCGATCGTCCTGTTATGGCTAGGGCTCACAGCCATTCTCAATATTGCCGTCCCACAGCTGGAAGTGGTCGGAAAAGCACGCTCCGTATCGCTGAGTCCGAAAGACGCGCCCGCGGTTCAGGCGATCAAGCATGTGGGTCAGGTATTCGGCGAGTTTGATTCCAACAGCCGGGTGACGATTGTGCTGGAAGGCGACAAGCCACTCGACGACACTGCGCACCGGTTCTACGACGACCTGATGCGCAAGCTTTCGGCGGACACCCGTCACGTCGCGCACATCCAGGACTTCTGGAGTGATCCCCTGACGGCGGGCGGATCGCAAAGCGCGGACGACAAGGCCGCGTACGTTGTGGTGTATCTCGTCGGCAACAACGAAACGCAGGCGTACAACTCCGTTCACGCCGTCCGGCATATCGTGAATGGCACCCCGGCGCCGCGCGGGGTCAAGGCCTACGTCACCGGCCCGTACGCGCTGATCGCCGATCAGACGGAGGCTGGTGACAGGAGCGTCGCCAAGGTCACGCTGATCACCGCCTCGGTGATCGCGGTGATGTTGCTCTTCATCTACCGGTCCGTGGTCACCATGGTTCTCGTCCTGGTCATGGTCGTGGTCGACCTGGGGGCAATCCGCGGGACCGTCGCGTTTCTGGCTTACCACAACGTTTTCGGTCTTTCGACGTTCGCAACCAACTTGCTCACCCTGTTGGCCATTGCCGCCAGCACGGACTACACGATCTTCATGCTGGGCCGCTACCACGAGGCGCGCTATGCGGGCGAGGACCGAAAAACGGCCTTTTACACGATGTTTCGCGGGACCGCCCATGTGATTTTGGGCTCGGGGTTGACCATCGCCGGCGCCATGTATTGCCTGAGCCTTGCCCGGCTTCCGTATTTCAAGACGCTCGGCGCTCCTTGTGCCATCGGCATGTTGATTGCGGTTCTCGCCGCACTCACGCTCGGGCCGGCGGTGCTGGCCGTTGGCAGCATCTTCAAACTCTTCGACCCCAAGCGAAGGCTCAACACCCGGCGCTGGCGCCGAGTGGGCACCGCAATCGTCCGCTGGCCCGGCCCAGTACTCGTGACGACAAGTCTGGTTGCGTCGATTGGCCTGCTCGCGTTGCCGACTTACAAGGCGACTTACGACCTACGCAAATTCATGTCTCCTAGCATGCCGTCCAATGTCGGGGATGCGGCCGCGGGTCGACACTTTTCGCAGGCGCGGCTCAACCCCGAGGTGCTGTTGCTCGAATCCGATCACGACATGCGCGATCCGGTGGACACGCTGGTGTTGGACAAGGTAGCGAAGGCGATCTTTCACAGCCCCGGCGTCGCGCAGGTGAAATCGATAACCCGGCCGCTGGGAACGTCCATCAAGCACACGTCGATTCCGTTCATCATCAGCATGCAAGGCGTAGTGAACGCCGAAAACATCGGGTTCATGAAGGACCGATTGAACGACATGATGGTCCAGGTACACGCGATGGATGAGTCGATCGAAGCGATGCAGCGCATGTATCAACTCATGGGCGGAGTTGTTGACGACACCGTCGACATGGATCACCTCACCCACGACATGTCGGACATCACCGACTTGATAAGGGACCACCTTGCGGACTTCTCGGATTTCCTTCGCCCGATCGGTAGCTATTTCTACTGGGAGAAACATTGTTTCGATATCCCGGTCTGCTGGGCGATTCGATCGGTATTCGACACGTTCGACAATGTCGACCAGCTGAGCGAGAAGCTGCGATTTCTCACCAAGGATCTGGACGTTCTCATCCGGCTCTTGCCGGAGATGCGAGCGCAGATGCTGCCGATGCTATCGACGATGAAAATCATGCGGGACATGATGCTGGTCTGGCACAGCACACTTGCGTCTCTCGACAACGAGCAGGAGATGAATAGCAAAGATCCCGGCGCCATGGGCCGGGACTTCGACGCCGCCCAGGTCGACGATTCGTTCTATCTGCCCCAATCCGCCTTTGACAACGCGGATTTCAAGCGCGGCCTCAAGATGTTCTTGTCGCCCGATGGCAAGGCGGCCCGCTTCATCATTGCCCTCGAGGGAGAGCCCGACACGCCTGAGGGCATTTCCCGTGTCGAGCCGATCCAGCAGGCGGCAAGAGAAGCCATCAAGGGAACTCCGCTGCAGGGCGCCGTGATCTCGATGGGCGGCGTCGCCGCGACGTTCAAAGACCTACAAGAGGGCGCCACCTACGATCTGCTGATCGCCGGAGTGGCTGCGATCAGTCTCATCGTGATCATCATGATGATCGTCACCCGAAGCGTGGTTGCCGCCGCGGTCATCGTGGGCACGGTGCTGCTCTCGCTGGGCTCCTCGTTCGGCCTATCGGTGCTCGTCTGGCAGGACTTGCTCGGCATCGATCTGTATTGGCTCGTGTTGGCGATGTCGGTGATGCTGCTGTTGGCGGTGGGATCGGATTACAACCTGTTGCTGGTCTCCCGGCTCAAAGAGGAAATCGGTGCCGGTCTGAATACGGGGATCATCCGCGCGATGGCGGGCACCGGAGGGGTGGTGACGGCCGCCGGCATGGTCTTCGCCGTCACCATGTCGCTCTTTATCTTCAGCGACTTGCGGATCATCGGACAGATCGGCACCACCATCGGGCTGGGCTTGCTCTTCGACACGCTGATCGTGCGCTCGTTCATGACGCCGTCCATCGCCGCGCTGCTCGGGCGCTGGTTCTGGTGGCCCCAACGGGTGCGCCCGCGCCCCGCCAGCCACATGCTTCGGCCGTCTGGACCGCGTCGCGTGGTGCGCGCCCTGTTGCAGACGCCCACCGAAAAGCCGGCGCAGCCGACCCGGCGCTAGGCCGGCTCCGCGGCGACGCGCGGCTGCGACGCGGGTGCGCCCAGTGCCGCGACGGCGGCGGCGACGGCCAGGATCAGCACGACGGCGACCGGCCAGATCGTGGCGTGGTTTTGTGCGATGCCGCCGAGGGCGCCTCCCAGGGCCGTGGTTTCGATGGCGAGCAGCATCGAGCAAAACCCGATCAGTATCCCGCGGTGGGGTTCGGCGGCGACCACGCCGATCCACGAAATCGCCGCGGCGAAGACGGCCAGGGCGGCCACCGTCGCCAGCAGGAACACGCTGCCGTAGGCCCAGATGTGAACCCACTGGCCGCGCGCCTCTGCCGCGATGGCCAGCACGCCGGCGGCGGCGCTGAGCAGGGCGCTGCCCAGCAGCATGCCGCGAACGCCGAACAGTTGGTAGACCTTGCGCCACAGCGCGGAACCGATGACCAGTGCGACGCTGGACAGGGCCACCAACACACGCAGCGTGCCGCTCTCGTGCGCGGTACGCAGGGCGTAGAAGGTGGTGCCCAGCGAGAGCGGGGCGAACAACAGGCACGTGATCACGTATCGGCGAAACCAGGGCTGGGTGCGGGCGACCCCGAAGCCCTGGCGGCAGGTGTCGCGCACGGAGATCCTCGGGGCGGTCGACGTGGACCTCGCCGGGCCGACGAACAGGGCCGCGAATCCGGCGGCGGCCAGGCCGAATGCGCCCAGGCACAGCAGATCGCGGTGCAACGTCGCCTTGTCACCGGTGGCGAACCCGGGCACCAGGAACAGTGCGGCAACGGTGGCCACCACCGACGCGATGGCCCCCTGGACCATCAGCAGCCGCAGCGCGGACAGCTTGCTGGGCGGCATGTCCGGGTAGGCGGCATTGGATACCGCGACGAGGACTCCGCCCCCGGCGCTCATCAGCAGAAATACCGCCCCGGCGAGCACGCCACTCCAACGGATCACAGCCCCACACAAGATCAGCGCGGCCGCACTCGCCGCCATCGCCGCCAGCAGCAGGTGCCGCACCTGGCCCACTCGCCGCAGGACCGCGGGAGACACCGAGTTCCCCACGATGGAGCCAAGCCCGTACGCCGGAAACAGCAGCGCGGCCAGCCAGGTGAGCCCCAGGTGTGCGCAGATGAACGGCAACACCACCGCGCCGTTGCTGAACTGCATCCCGGCGGTGTAGAACGCGCCCTGGGATGGCAGGCGCGGGAACGGGTTCGTGTGTACGGAAACCCCGTCCAGCGATCCGGCCATGGCACCGACACTATGGGCGCTGAGCAGGCAGAACTATCCTCCGATCGGATACGGCCGGACGAATCGCATGTCCCCCGATCGGGGGAACAGCCAGACCCGCCAGCGGCTTAGCCGATGGCGAGGACCCGTTTGACTTCGTACGCGGCCAGCAACACGTCCCTGGAATGCGCCGGCGACGGGCTGCTCGCCAGCCGCGATTGCGCGTTGCAGAGCCAGGCGAGCGCCGAACGCAGGTCGGCGTTGGTGGTGCTGTCGCGATGCTGCTTCAGGTCGTCCAACACACCGTCGGCCCCGGAGCCGCGAACCTGCGTCCCCTTCTCGACCTGCTTGAGCAACTGTTCCAGCGATCGCGGCGCGGAATCGTCACCGTCGCGCCGCCACCTGGACCAAAATCGGTTGTTTTGAATGGTGTCAGCGTAGTGCTTCGGCGCCGTCCGCGCCCGCATCGGCGAGTTTGTAACATCTGCCCCATCAGTCACAGCGCGGCTCCCGGGAATTGACCTTCCGATCGCCTAGTCTGCTGAAACAATGAGCCTGTTACGTTCCGCGTCATGCCTGGCAGCGGCCGTTTTTATGGCCGGCGCCCCAATCGCTGTGCCGGTTGCTGTGCCGGCGTTTGCTAACGCCGAGCCCACCCCCGGACCCAACGCCGGTCCCGCCAACTGCCCGTACCAGGTGAACACGCCGCCCGCGGTGGATTCGTCGGAGGTGCCGCAAGCCGGTGACGCGCCGGTCCCGCTGGCGGTGCCGCCCAAGCCGGTCGGCGGCGACGCGCTCGGCGGCTGCGGCATCGTCGCCGCGCCGGGCACCCCCCCGCTGCCGAACGACGTCTCCGCCGACGCCTGGCTGGTCGCGGACCTCGACAGCGGCGCCGTCGTCGCCGCCAAGGACCCACACGGCCGTCACCGCCCGGCCAGCATCATCAAGGTGCTCGTAGCGATGGCGTCCCTGAACGCGCTGCCGCTCAACAAGTCCGTCGTCGGCACCCCCGACGACGCGGCCGCCGAAGGCACCAAAGTCGGTGTGGACGACGGCGGTACGTACACCGTCAACCAGTTGCTGCACGGGCTGCTGATGCACTCCGGCAACGACGCCGCGCACGCGCTGTCCATGCAGCTGGGCGGGATGCAGCAGGCGCTGGAGAAGATCAACATCCTGGCCGCCAAGCTCGGCGGCCAGGACACCCGGGTGGTGACGCCGTCGGGACTGGACGGACCCGGCATGAGCACGTCGGCCTACGACATCGGGTTGTTCTACCGGTACGCGTGGCAGAACCCCACCTTCGCCGACATCGTGGCCACCCGGACGTTCGACTTCCCCGGCCACGGCGACCATCCCGGCTACGAGCTGGAAAACGACAACCAGCTGCTGTTCAAATACCCGGGCGCGTTGGGCGGCAAGACCGGCTACACCGACGACGCCGGGCAGACCTTCGTCGGCGCGGCCAACCACGACGGGCGACGCCTGATGGCGGTGCTGCTGCACGGGACCCGGCAGCCGATCGCCCCGTGGGAGCAGGCCGCGCACCTGCTGGACTACGGCTTCAGCACCCCGACGGGCACCCAAGTCGGCAACCTGATCGAACCCGACCGCTCGCTGATGGCCGCAAAGCCGGACGCGGCGGCCGACCGGCAGACCAACGACGCCCAGGCGGGCGGGATCCTGCCGTCGGCAGACGCGCTGCCGGTGCGGGTGGGCGTGGCCGTCATCGGCGCCATCATCGTGTTCGCGTTGATCATGGTCGCGCGCTCGATGAACCGCCGCCCGCAGCACTAGCCGCACATAACAATTCGTTGAAACTCAAGGATGCTGCGGTCCATTCGCGGTAGCGTTTTCGTCGCTAATGCGACGACGCGGCAATGACGCGACACGCGATATTTCGACCCGGTGGCACAACACGAGGGAAAAGATGATTCGGGTTACCAGGTTCGTCAAACGAATGTGGTTATTGCTGGCAGTCCTCGCGGTGGCCAGCGTCGCGGGATTCGGCATCTATCGCCTGCACGGGATGTTTGGCGTTCACGGGCACCCCGTTGTGAGGGTTAAGGCCGATCGCGATATCCCGCCGTACAACCCAAAACAGGTCACCTATGAAATCTTCGGACCCGCGACGTCCGCAAGAATCGCCTATTTGGATCCCGATGCCAGGGTGCAGCAACTGGAAAATGCGCCGCTCCCCTGGTCCCAAACGGTGACGACGACGCTGACCGCGATCACGGTCAACCTTGAGGCACAGAGCAGTGGCGACATGCTCGGCTGCCGAATCACCGTGAACGGCGCGATTAAAGACGAGAGGTCCGTGACCGGACCAAAGGCCCTGACTTATTGCGAAGTGGCGGGCGGATGAGCGAAACGGACGCCGCCCCGGATTCCAGCCCGCCGCTCTTCCCGCGGCTGATCCGCCGGTTTGCGGCGCCCATCGTCCTGTTGTGGGTGGTGCTCACGGCCCTTCTCAATATCGCTGTCCCGCAACTGGAAGCGGTCGGAAAAGCGCACTCGGTATCCATGAGCCCCAAGGGTGGCGCCTCGATTCAGGCGATAAAACGAATCGGCAAGGTGTTCGGCGAGTTTGATTCCGAGAACGCGGTCACCGTGGTGCTGGAAGGCGACAAACCACTCGCGGATGCCGCTCACCGGTTCTATAACGAGCTGCTGCACAGGCTTTCAGCCGATACTCGCCACGTCGCGCACATCCAGGACTTCTGGAATGATCCGCTCACCGCCACGGGATCGCAAAGCGCGGATCACAAGGCCGCGTACGTCGTGGTCTATCTCGCCGGCAAAAGCGAGACGGAGGCGTACAACGCGGTTTTCGCCGTCCGGCACATCGTGGATAGCACCCCGGCGCCGCCGGGGATCAGGGCCTACGTCACCGGTCCGACAGCGCAGATCGCCGACCAATCGGTGGCCGGGGACAAAAGCATCGGCAGGGTCACCCTGATTACCGGTGTGGTGATCGCGGTGATGTTGCTGTTCATTTACCGATCCGTGGTCACCATGGCCCTGGTCCTGGCCATGGTCGGGATCGAGCTGGGGGCGATTCGCGGGACCGTGGCATTTCTGGCCGCTCACAACGTCTTTGGCCTTTCGACCTTCGCGGTCAACCTGCTCACCCTGTTGGCCATCGCCGCCAGCACGGACTATGCGATATTCATGCTCGGCCGCTACCACGAGGCGCGCTACGCGGGCGAGGATCGAAAAACCGCTTTCTTCACCATGATTCACGGCACGGTTCACGTGATTTTGGGCTCGGGCCTGACCATCGCAGGCGCCATGTGTTGCCTCAGCTTTGCGCGACTCCCGTACTTCCACTCGCTCGGCGCACCCTGTGCGATCGGCATGTTGGTTGCCGTCCTCGCCGCGATCACACTCGGCCCCGCCGTGCTGACCGTCGCCAGCTTCTTCGAGCTGTTCGACCCCAGGCGACGGCTCAATACTCGGCGCTGGCGCCGAGTGGGCACCGCGATCGTCCGCTGGCCGGGCCCGGTGCTCTTCGCGACGTGCCTGATCGCGTCGATCGGCCTGCTGGCACTGCCGACTTATCGGACTACTTACGCGCTGGGCAAATACATGCCGGCCGCTATGCCGTCCAATGTCGGGGATAGGGCCGCGGCCCGACACTTTTCGCTGGCACGGCTCAACCCCGAGGTGCTGTTGCTCGAGAGCGATCACGACATGCGCACGTCGGTTGACATGCTGGTGCTGGACAAGGTGGCCAAGACGATATTTCACAGCCCCGGAATCGCACAGGTGAAATCGATAACCAGGCCGCTGGGAACGTCCATCAAGCACACGTCGATTCCATTCCTCATCAGCATGCAAGGCGTCACGAATGCCGAAAACATGGGATTCATGAAGGATCGATTGGACGACATGCTGGTCCAGGTGCAGGCGATGGATGTATCGATCGAAACGATGCATCGCATGTACGACATCATGGGCAAGATCATCGACAATACGAACGACATGGACAGCCTGACCCATGACATGTCAAATATCACGGATACAATTCGCGATCACCTCGCGGACCTCTCGGATTTCCTTCGCCCGATCGGTAGCTATTTCTACTGGGAGAAACATTGTTTCGATATCCCGGCCTGCTGGGCGATCCGAGCAGTATTCGACACGTTCGACAATGTGGACCAGCTGAGCGAGAAGCTGGCATTCCTCGCCAAGGATCTAGATATCCTCGTCAAGCTTTTGCCGGAGATGCGCGCGCAGATGCTGCCGATGCTGTCGACGATGACGATCATGCGAGACATGATGGTCGTCTGGCACGGCACACTCTTGTCGTTCTACAAGCAGCAAGAGATGAATACCAAAGACCCCGGGGCCATGGGCCGGGTCTTTGACGCCGCCCAAGTCGACGATTCGTTCTATCTGCCCCAATCCGCCCTCGACAACCCGGATTTCAGGCGCGGCCTCAAGATGTTCTTGTCGCCCGATGGCAAGGCGGCCCGCTTCATCATTGCCCTCGAGGGAGAGCCCGAGTCGCCCGCGGGCATCGGCCGGGTGGAGCCGATCCAGCAGGCGGCAAGAGAAGCCATCAAGGGAACTCCCTTGCAGGGCGCTGCGATTTCTCTCGGCGGCACCGCCGCGATGTTCCGCGACATCCAAGAGGGCGCCACCTACGATCTGCTGATCGCCGGAGTGGCTGCGATCAGCCTCATTCTGATCATCATGATGATCGTCACCCGAAGCGTGATTGCCGCCGCGGTCATCGTCGGGACGGTGCTCCTCTCCCTGGGCTCATCCTTCGGCCTGTCGGTCCTCGTCTGGCAGGACCTGCTTCACGTCGATTTGTATTGGCTGGTCATGGCGATGTCGGTGATCCTGCTGTTGGCGGTGGGATCGGACTACAACCTGTTGCTGATCTCCCGCCTCAAAGAGGAAGTCAATTCGGGTTTGAATACGGGGATCATCCGCGCGATGGCGGGCACCGGGGGGGTGGTGACCGCTGCCGGCATGGTCTTCGCCGTCACCATGTCGCTGTTTATCTTCAGCGACTTGCGGATCATCGGACAGATCGGCACCACCATCGGATTGGGCTTGCTCTTCGACACGCTGATCGTGCGCTCGTTCATGACGCCGTCCATCGCCGCATTGCTCGGCCGCTGGTTCTGGTGGCCCCAACGGGTGCGCCCACGCCCGGCCAGCCAGATGCTTCGGCCCTACGCGGCCCGTCGTCTGGTGCGCGCGCTGTTGCAGACGCCCGCCGACAAGTCGCCGGAACGGCCCCTGACCTAGGCCCTGACCTAGGCGGCCTGAAGGCTCACCGGCGGCGCGACCCTCGCGAAGGACCGGGGCGCGAACGCCACCGTGCGCTCGCGATCGGCGGGTGCCGGTCGCGTCTCCGACTTCGGTGCTCCCAGCGCCGCAATGGCCGCGGCGACGGCCAGCACCAGCACCACGACGTCCGGCCAGATCGCGGTGTGGTTCTGCGCGATGCTGCCGAGCACGAATGCGAGCGCCATGGCCTCGATAGCAACCAGCGTCGAGCTGAACGCGATCAGTGTCCCGCGGTGCGACTCGTCGGCCACCGCGCTGAGCCACGAAATCGCGGCGGCGAAGACAGCCTGGCCCGCCACCGTCGCCAGCAGGAACACCGTGCCGTACGCCCAGACGTGGAACCACTGGCCGCACGCCTCGGCAACCACGGTCAGCGTGGCGGCGGCGATGCTGAGCAGGGCACTGCCCAGCATCATGCCGCGCACCCCGAAGAGCCGGAAAACCTTGCGCCACAGCGGCGACCCGAAAACCAATCCGATGCTCGACAGGATCACCAGCACATGCAAGCTGCTGTTGTGGTGGGCGGTGCGCAGCGCATAGAACGTGGTGCCAAGGGTGACCGGAGCGAACAACAGGCACGCGGTTACATACCGGCGAAACCATGGCTGGGAGCGCGCGACCGCGAAGCCCTGCCGGTAGGTCTGCCGCGCGGACATCCGGGTGGTGTTCGAGACGGACCGCACCGGGCCGACGGACAGCGCCGCGATGGCCGAGACGACCAGTCCGGCTGCGCCCAGCCACAGCAGATCGCGGCGATACATCATCTCGTCGCCGTGGGCCAGTACCGGAACGACGAACAACGTGACCAGGGTGGCCAGCACCGACCCGGTGGCACCCTGGAACAGCAACAGCTCGCCACGCCCCGCCGCGGATAGCTTGCTGGAGATCAGGTCGGGGTACGCGACGCCGGCGATCCCGAGGAGGACTCCGGCTGCCCCGCAAGTCAACAGAAACACCGGCGCGGCGAGACCGCCGTTCCAAGGAACGAACGCGTCGCACAAGATCAGTGCGGCCACGCTCGCCACCAACGCCGCCAGCAGCCGGTGCCGCATCAGACCCACCCGCTGCAGCACCACCGGAGACACCGAGTTCCCGACGATATCGCCGAGGCTGTAGGCCGGAAAGAGCAGCGCGGCCACCCAGCTGAGACCCTGGTGCGCGCAGACGAACGCCAGCACCACGCTGCCGTTGCTGAGTTGCATGCCTGCGTTGTAGAAGGTGCCCTGGGAAAGCAGGCGACCGAACACGCGCGGCTGTGCCGGGGCGGGTACCAGGGCTGCGGGCATGCTGACAAATTTATGGTGGCTGAGGTCACAGAAGTATCCGCCGATCGGGCAGCGCGGGTGGAATTCGCGTGTCCCCCGATGGGGGGACAAGGCCGCGATGCCGCAACATTAGACTCACCGAAATGACTCAAGCCCCCCCATCGCGGCGGGGCCTGCGGGTTGGGCTCACCGCGGCCAGCCTCGGCATCATCTTCGGATACGACCTGTCGATCATCGCCGCCGCGCAACTGTTCATCACCGAGGACTTCGGACTCACGACCCGGCAACAAGAACTCCTGACGACGATGGTTGTGGTCGGCCAGATCGCCGGGGCGCTCGGTGGCGGAGTACTGGCCAACGCGATCGGGCGCAAGAAGTCGATGATCCTGATCGCCGCCGGCTACACGGTGTTCGCGCTTGTCGGTGCGCTCTCCGTCTCGCTACCGATGCTGTTGGCGGCGCGATTCGTGCTCGGTCTGACCATCGGCGTGATGGTGGTGGTCGTCCCGGTATACATCGCGGAATCGGCCCCGGCGGCGGTGCGTGGCTCGCTGCTGACGGCCTATCAACTGGCCATCGTCAGCGCGCTGATCATCGGCTACCTGACCGGTTACCTGTTGGCGGGCACCCACAGCTGGAGGTGGATGCTGGGCCTCGCCGCCGTACCCGCGGTGCTCCTCCTGCCGCTGCTGGCTCGGCTGCCCGACACCGCTCGGTGGTATCTGCTGAAGGGCCGGGCCGACGACGCCCGCCGAGCGCTGCTGGGCGTGGAGGCCAGCGCACAGGCCGACGACGAACTCGCCGAAATCGCCACTGCCATACGGGAAGAAAGCGGCGGGGGGCTGCGCGAAATGCTGCTGGAGATGCTTCGCAGGCCCTATCTGCGGGCCACCACCTTCGTGGTCACGCTCGGTTTCCTGATCCAGATCACCGGCATCAACGCGATCATCTACTACAGCCCCCGAATATTCGAAGCCATGGGCTTCAAAGGCAATTTCGCGCTGCTGGCCCTGCCCGCACTGGTTCAGGTCGCCGGCTTGGCGGCGGTGTGCACCGCGCTGCTTCTCGTCGACCGGGTGGGGCGCCGTCCAATCCTGTTGTCCGGCATCGCGATGATGATCGTCGCCGATGTCGTCCTGATCGCCGTGTTCGCCCAGGGCCATCTCGGCGGCGCCGGATTGTTTTTCGGGTTCGCCGGCGTGCTGTTGTTCATCATCGGCTACACCCTGGGTTTCGGCTCCCTGGGCTGGGTGTACGCGAGTGAAAGCTTCCCGTCCCGGCTACGGTCCATCGGTTCGAGCGCAATGCTCACCTCCAACCTGGTGGCCAACGCGATCGTTGCCGCCGTCTTTCTGACGATGCTGCATTCCCTCGGCGGCGCGGGGACTTTCGCGGTGTTCGCGACCCTCGCGGTGGCCGCCTTCGGCTTTGTGCACCGGTCGGCTCCCGAGACCAAGGGACGCCAACTCGAGGAGATAAGCCACTTCTGGGAAAACGGTGGCCGTTGGGAAAACCCGGGCCCATGATCAGCGCGGGCACCGTCGTACTCGACGGTGAGGTGTGCCGGCCGGGATGGATCGAGACGTCGGGCGCGCAGATCGTCGCCTGCGGTGCCGGCCCGCCACCGGATCAGTCCAGGCGGCCCGCGGACCGCGATTTTCCCGGTTGCGTTGTGGTGCCGGGGTTTATCGACATGCACGTGCACGGCGGCGGCGGGGCGTCGTACACGTCCTACTTGCAGACCGGGGAGATCGCCAAGGCCGCCGGGTTCCACCTGGCGCATGGCACGACGACGACGCTGGCCAGCCTGGTCACCGCCCCGCCCGCGGAGCTGATCGCCGGCGTGCGGGCACTGGCCGACGCGACCCGGCAGGGCGTCGTCGCCGGCATCCACCTGGAGGGGCCGTGGCTGAGTGCGGCTCGTTGCGGAGCGCTCGACCCTGCCCAGATGCGCGACCCAGACCCCGCCGAGATCGACGCCGTGCTCGCCGCGGGCGCCGGAACGATCCGGATGGTCACGCTGGCGCCCGAGCGGGCCGGGAGTGACGACGCGATCCGGCGCTTTCTGGACGCGGATGTGGTTGTCGCCGTGGGCCATACGGATGCGACCTACGAGCAGACCAACCGCGCGCTCGCGCTGGGCGCCACCGTCGGCACGCATCTGTTCAACGCGATGCCGCCGTTGCACCATCGCGAGCCCGGCCCGGCACTCGCGCTGCTGCAGGACCCGCGGGTCACCGTGGAGCTCATCGCCGACGGCGTGCACGTCCACCCCGCGATGACACGCGCGGTGATCGGGGCGGCCGGGCCCGACCGGATCGCCCTGATCACCGACGCGATCGCCGCGGCCGGTTGCGACGACGGGGCGTTTGCGCTCGGCTCGGTGGCGATCGACGTGGAGTCCGGCGTGGCGCGGGTGCGCGGAACCTCGACGATCGCCGGCAGCACCGCCACCATGGATCGGCTTTTTCGCACCGTGGCCGCCGATGCGGGACTGGCCGCCGCGGTCCAGATGACCTCGGCGACGCCGGCCGGTGCGCTGGGCCTGCAGCGGGTGGGCAGCCTGCGGGCGGGCTATGACGCCAATCTTGTTGTGCTGGACCGCGATTTGCGGGTCCGCGCAGTCATGGTGCGCGGCGACTGGCGGGCCGGCTAGTCAGTCACCGCCTGCGGCGGGTCAGGCGGGAAAAGGCCAGCGCACCAACGGCTCCCGCGGCCATCGCGGCCAGGGTCTGACGCGCGCTGGGCCCCTCGCGCAGCTGTACCCGCGGGGCGATGATCGCGGGCGTCGGCGGCTCGACGGGCTTGGCGCGCGGATCGGTGGACGCGGTGGCGGCCCATGCGGCGGCGAACAGGACGAGAAAGCCGGTGATGTAGGCGAACACCATCAGGCCCAACACCGGACCGAACACGGCGCCCGCCGGACTGCGCAGCACGGTCTGCAAGTAGATCGATCCCACCTGTTTGAAGAGTTCGAAGCCGATCGCCGCCATCAACCCGCCCCGCATCGAGGCGACGAGGCTCACCTTTTCACGCGGCAGCCGGGCGATCATCCAGGTGAACAGCAGCCAGGAAACCAGCCAGGACACCACCAGCGAAACGATCCTGAAGATCAGGTCGAACACCGAATACTGGGGTATCCCAAACCACCTCAACATGGCCGACATCGGCGCGGCGTGGGCGAGCGCGCTCAACGCGACGGTGGCCATCAACACCAAGAACGTCGCCAGCATCGCCAGCAGATCGGATAACTTGTTGCGCACGAAGCCCGGCGAGTCGATGCGTTGGTCCCACCACATCTCGGTCAGCGCCTGCCGCAGGTGTGACATCCAGCCCAGGCCGGCCCAGGCCGCGGTCGCCAGACCGATCACACCGACGGATGCCCGCGCGTCGATCGCCGAGTTCATCAATTGGACCAGCTGCTGCCCCAGCGAACCGGGCACCGAGGCGTGGATATGGTTCTGAATCGTGTCCAGCAGCTGGGGGCGCCGGGACAACGTGAATCCGACGATCGCGAAACCCACCATCAGCAAGGGAAATAACGCGAAGATCGTGTAGTAGCTCAAGCCCGCCGCGAAGAAGCTGCCGTTGCGGTCGTCGAAGCGCCCATAGGCGCGCATCACGTGATCGAACCATCCGAACCGGGCCCGCAGCCGATCCATGAATCTACTTCCGTTGGAGAAGGAACCCCAGCCGATCGTAAACCCGCTGTACCGTTTTCCCGGCCACATCCTGGGCGCGCTCCGCGCCGGCGGCCAGCACGGCCTCCAATTCGGTGCGATCGGCCAGCAATTCGTCGACCCGCGTCTTGATCGGCCTGACGAACTCGACGACGGCGTCGGCCGTGTCCTTCTTCAGATCGCCGTAACCGCGCCCGGCGTAGCCCTCGACGAGCTTGTCGATGCCGACACCCGTGACCGCCGATTGGATGGTCAGCAGGTTCGACACGCCCGCCTTCGCCTCGGTGTCGTAACGAATCTCGCGCTCGCTGTCGGTCACGGCCGAGCGAATCTTCTTGGCGGACAACGCCGGATCGTCCAGCAGGTTGATCAAGCCGGCATCGGTGGCCGCCGACTTGCTCATCTTCGACGTCGGATCGCCCAGGTCGTAGATCTTCGCGGTGACCTTGGGGATGAGCACGTCGGGAACCACGAAGGTGTCCGGGAAGCGGGCGTTGAACCGCTGCGCGACATCGCGCGCCAACTCGAGGTGCTGGCGCTGATCCTCGCCGACGGGCACCAGGTCGGTGTCGTACGCCAGCACGTCGGCGGCCTGCAGGACGGGATAGGTGAACAGGCCGACGGTGGTGGAGTCGCTGCCCTGGCGCAGCGACTTGTCCTTGAACTGCGTCATCCGCGACGCCTGCCCGAAGCCGGTGAAGCAGCCCAGCACCCATGCCAACTGCGTGTGGGCGGGAACCTGACTCTGCACGAAGACGGTGCTGCGCGCCGGATCGATGCCCAGCGCCAGGTACTGCGCGGCGGTCACCAGGGTCCGGCGTCGCAGCGCCTCGGGATCCTGCGGGACGGTGATGGCGTGCAGGTCGACGACGCAGAAGAACGAATCGTGGTCGTCCTGCAGCGCGACCCATTGGGTGACGGCGCCCAACGCGTTGCCGAGGTGAAGCGAATCGGACGTGGGCTGCACGCCCGAAAAGATGCGGCTGGGTCCGGTAGCGGTGCTCATGATGCCCCCGATCTTTTCACGCCCCGGTTTTCGTGCGGGCCCACGGCCGTTACCAGACCGCGCCTTGCTTGCGGTACCGGCGGTATCGCCTTTAGTGTCGGCAGCATGACGACTCGCCCGCCGATCCACCTTGGTTCTACGCAGGGCACCAGGGACGGTTCCCGAGAGCCGGTCCTGCTCCTGCACGGGTTCCTGATGTCGCAGACGGTGTGGGACGGGGTGGCGCCGCGGCTGGCCGACACCGGCCGCTACGAGGTGTTCGCCCCGACCATGGCCGGGCACAACGGCGGACCGTATGCGGGCACCTGGCTGCTGAGCTCGTCGGTGCTGGCCGACCACGTCGAGCGGCAGCTCGACGAACTCGGCTGGGACAACGCCCACATGGTGGGCAACTCGCTGGGCGGCTGGGTGGCGTTCGAACTCGAGCGGCGCGGGCGGGCGCGCAGCGTCACCGGCATCGGCGCCGCGGGGGGCTGGACGCGCTGGAGCCCGGTCAAGTTCGAGGTGATCAGCAAGTTCCTCTCGGGCATGCCGCTGCTGGTCCTGGCGCGATTGCTCGGTCAACGGACCCTGCAGCTGCCGTTCAGCCGCCGGCTGGCGACCCTGCCGCTGAGTGCGTCGCCGGACGGGGTCAGTGAACGCGAACTGTCCGGCGTCATCGACGACGCCGCCCATTGCCCGGCCTATTTCCAGCTGCTCTTCAAATCGCTGATGCAGCCGGGGTTGCTCGAGTTGGCCGAGACGGCGGTGCCCGTCCAGCTGGTGCTGTGCGAGAAGGACCGCGTGGTCCCGCCGCGCAGATTCAGCCGGCACTTCACCGACCACCTGCCCGAAGGAACGAAGATCACCAAGCTAGACGGCGTCGGGCACGTTCCGATGTTCGAGGCGCCCGAGCGGGTCACCCAGGTCATCTCCGAGTTCATCGACGAGTGCAGCCCGCCGCTGCGGGCGGCTGAAAACCCGCCGGCGAGTTAGTTAGCCAGTTCCTTTTCGAGGTTCTCGGCGATCGAGTTGAGGAAGTCCTCGCTGTTCTGCCACTCCTGCTCAGGGCCGATGAGGATGGCGAGGTCCTTGGTCATCTTGCCGCCCTCGACGGTGCCGATGACGACGTCCTCGAGCTTCTGGGCGAACTCGATCACCTCAGGCGTGTCGTCCAGCTTTCCGCGGTGCTGCAGCCCCCGCGTCCAGGCGAAGATCGAGGCGATCGGGTTGGTCGACGTCGGCTTGCCGGCCTGGTACTGGCGGAAATGCCTGGTGACCGTGCCGTGTGCGGCCTCCGCCTCGACCGTCTTGCCGTCCGCGGTCATCAGCACCGACGTCATCAACCCCAGGGATCCGTAGCCCTGCGCGACGGTGTCCGACTGGACGTCGCCGTCGTAGTTCTTGCACGCCCACACGTAGCCGCCCTCCCACTTGAGGCAGGCCGCGACCATGTCGTCGATCAGCCGGTGCTCGTAGGTCAGCCCTTCGGCCTCGAACTTGTCCTTGAATTCCTCTTCGTAGATGCGCTCGAACTCGTCCTTGAACATGCCGTCGTAGGCCTTCAGGATGGTGTTCTTCGTCGACAGATACACCGGCCACTTGGCGTTCAGGCCGTACGCGAAGGACGCGCGGGCGAAATCGCGGATGGATTCCTTGAAGTTGTACATCCCCATCACGACACCGCCGTCCTCGGGGATGGACACCATCTCGTGCACCATCGGCTCGCTGCCGTCGGCGGGCGTGAAAGTCAATGTCACTGTTCCGGGCTGGTCGACCTTGAAGTTGGTGGCCCGGTACTGATCACCGAAGGCGTGACGGCCGATGACGATTGGCTTGGTCCAGCCCGGAACCAGCCGTGGGACATTGGAGATCACGATCGGCTCTCGGAAAATGGTGCCGCCCAAGATGTTTCGGATCGTTCCGTTGGGCGACAGCCACATCTTCTTCAGGTTGAACTCCTGGACGCGCGCCTCGTCGGGGGTGATGGTCGCGCACTTGACGCCGACGCCGTGCTTCTTGATGGCATAGGCCGCGTCGATCGTCACCTGGTCGTCGGTGCGGTCGCGGTGCTCCATGCCCAGGTCGTAGTAGTCCAGGTTGATGTCGAGATGGGGCAGGATCAGCATGTCCTTGATGAGCTTCCAGATGACGCGGGTCATCTCGTCGCCGTCGAGCTCGACTACCGGGCCCTTGACCTTGATCTTGGATTCGCCTTTGGATTCGCCTGACATATCGAGTTCGACTTTCTTTTTGCCGCGTCCTTGCGGACCTAGCCTTGGGAGGCTTGCGAAGCGGCTAGCGCTTCGTTGAACGTTTTGCTCGGCCGCATCACTGCAGTCGTCTTCTCGGTGTCCGGGCGATAGTAGCCGCCGATGTCGACCGCCTCACCCTGCGCCTGCGCGAGCTCGGCCACGATGGCGTCCTCATTGCGGCTCAGCTCCTCGGCCAGCGCAGCGAAGTGCGCGCGCAATTCTTCGTCGTCGGATTGCGCGGCAAGTTGTTCGGCCCAGTACAGCGCCAAGTAGAACTGGCTGCCGCGGTTGTCGAGTTCGCCCGGCTTGCGCGACGGACTCTTGTCGTTGTCCAACAGCTTGCCGATCGCCGCGTCCAGCGTCTTGCCCAGTATCTTGGCGCGCTCGTTGCCGGTCTTGATACCGATGTCTTCGAAACACGCTCCCAGAGCGAGGAACTCACCGAGGGAATCCCAGCGCAGATGATTCTCCTCGACGAGTTGGTGGACGTGCTTGGGCGCCGAACCGCCCGCTCCGGTTTCATACATTCCGCCGCCGGACATCAGCGGCACGATGGACAGCATCTTGGCGCTGGTCCCGAGCTCCAGGATGGGGAACAGGTCGGTGAGGTAGTCGCGCAGGATGTTTCCGGTCGCGGCGATGGTGTCCTGCCCGCGCATCAGGCGCTCCAGCGTGTACCTCATGGCCCACACCTGCGGCATGATCTGGATCTGCAGGCCCTCGGTGTCGTGCTCCTTCAGGTAGGCCTTGACCTTCTTGCGCAGCTCGACCTCGTGCGGCCGTTCGGTGTCGAGCCAGAACACCACCGTCATGCCCGAGTTCCGGGCCCGCGTGACGGCCAGCTTGACCCAGTCGCGGATCGCTTCGTCGGTGACGATGGGCATCCGCCAGATGTCGCCTTCTTCCACGTTCTGGGTGAGCAGGACTTCCCCGGTGTCGAGGTCGACGATGTTGGCGACGCCGTCCTCGGGGATTTCGAACGTCTTGTCGTGCGAGCCGTACTCCTCGGCCTGCTGCGCCATCAGGCCGACGTTGGGCACGGTGCCCATCGTCGTCGGGTCGAACTGCCCGTGGGTTTTACAGAAGTTGATGATCTCCTGGTAGATGCGCGCGAAGGTCGACTCGGGGTTGACGGCCTTGGTGTCCTTCTGCCGCCCGTCGGCGCCCCACATCTTGCCGCCGGCGCGGATCATCGCCGGCATCGACGCGTCCACGATCACGTCGCTGGGCGAATGGAAGTTGGTGATGCCCTTGGCCGAATCGACCATCGCCAGCTCGGGACGGTGTTCGTGGCAGGCGTGTATGTCGCGGATGATCTCCTCGCGCAGCGACGCCGGCAACGACTCGATCTTGTCGTAGAGATCGACCAGTCCGTTGTTGACGTTGACGCCGAGTTCGTCGAACAGCGCCTGGTGCTTGGCGAATGCTTCCTTGTAGAAGACCTTCACGGCGTGGCCGAAGACGATCGGGTGGGAAACCTTCATCATGGTCGCCTTGACGTGGAGTGAGAACATCACGCCGGTTTCGTAGGCGTCCTGCATCTGCTCCTCGTAGAACTCGCAGAGCGCTTTCTTGCTCATGAACATGCTGTCGATGACGTCGCCGTCGCGCAGCTCGACTTTGGGTTTGAGCTCGAGGGTCTGCCCGCTTTTGGTTTCCAGCACCATCTTCACGTTGCGCGCGCGATCCAGCGTCATCGACTTCTCGCCGTGATAGAAGTCGCCGTGCCGCATGGTCGCGACGTGGGTGCGCGCCGCCGGCGAGAACTCACCCATGCTGTGCGGGTGCTTGCGCGCGTACTCCTTGACGGCCTTGGGCGCGCGTCGGTCCGAGTTGCCCTCACGCAGTACCGGGTTGACCGCGCTGCCAAGGCATTTGGCGTATCGCTCGCGAATTGCCTTGTCCTCGTCGGTCTTCGGACTCTGCGGAAAGTCCGGAATCTTGTACCCCTTGCCTTGCAGCTCCTTGATCGCGGCGACCAACTGGGGCACCGAGGCGCTGATGTTGGGCAACTTGATGATGTTGGTGTCGGGTCGCTTCGTCAGCGCGGCCAGTTCCGCCAGGTCGTCTGGCACCCGCTGCTCTTCGGTGAGGTAATCGGCGAACTCGGCAAGGATCCGGGCGGCCACGGAGATGTCACGCGTCTCGATCTTGATGCCCGCCGGCTCGGCGAACGTTCGCAAGATCGGCAGGAACGCGTAGGTCGCCAGCAGCGGCGCCTCGTCGGTCAGCGTGTAGATGACGGTCGGCTGTTCGGCGCACACGGTTGGTCCATCTCCCGGCGTTGGGTCAGATTGGGGTCAGATATGGATAGGGCTCGGCGTTCTGCTTGCCACGTTATCAAGGGGATTTGGACAGGTGTCGACCCGCAGGCCAGGCCGCACACCGCGGCACCGATGGCCCACCGATGGGCACCGCAGCGGCCCATTGGCGCCCGCTCCGCACAATAAGCTAGGCTTCGTATCGGTCATGAGCGCCAGCGACAAGCCCCGGCTTGCTGGCCGGCAACCCTCCAACCGCGGTGGGGTGCCCCGGGTGATGACCAGGTTGAGTAGCCACAACCGGCTATCCGGCAAGCGCGGGTCCGCCATGACGGGCCCCTGACTAGAGGGGAAGCTTTCCATGAGCGACGACACCGGTCCCGAGGCCGATCCGACTGCACATGGCTCGTCCGAAACCTGGTCGTTCGAGACGAAGCAGGTCCACGCCGGCCAGAGCCCCGACCCGGCGACCAGCGCCCGTGCCCTGCCGATTTACCAGACCACGTCCTACACCTTCAACGACACCAGCCACGCCGCCGCGCTGTTCGGGCTCGAGGTCCCGGGCAACATCTACACCCGCATCGGCAACCCCACCACCGACGTCGTCGAACAGCGCATCGCCGCGCTAGAGGGCGGCGTGGCCGCGCTCTTCCTGTCCTCGGGACAGGCCGCTGAGACGTTCGCCATATTGAACCTCGCGAGTGCCGGGGATCACATCGTCTCCAGCCCGCGGCTCTACGGCGGCACCTATAACCTCTTCCACTATTCGCTGCCGAAGCTGGGCATCGACGTCAGCTTCGTCGAGGATCCCGACGATCTGGATTCCTGGCAGGCGGCGGTGCGGCCGAACACCAAGGCGTTCTTCGGCGAAACCATCTCCAACCCGCAGATCGACATCCTGGACACCCCAGGGGTTTCCGGGGTGGCCCACGCCAACGGTGTACCGCTGATCGTCGACAACACCATCGCCACACCGTATTTGATTCAACCGCTGACGCAGGGTGCCGACATCGTCGTGCACTCGGCCACCAAATATCTGGGCGGGCACGGCGCGGCGATCGCCGGCGTCATCGTCGACGGCGGCACGTTCGACTGGACGCAGGGCCGCTTCCCCGGGTTCACCACACCCGATCCGAGTTACCACGGCGTGGTGTACGCCGAGCTGGGACCGCCGGCGTTTGCGGTCAAGGCCCGCGTGCAACTGCTGCGCGACTACGGGTCGGCGGCGGCGCCGTTCAACGCGTTCCTGGTGGCGCTGGGTCTGGAGACGCTGAGCCTGCGCGTGGAGCGCCACGTCGCCAATGCGCAACGCGTCGCCGAGTTCCTGGCCGCGCGTGACGATGTGCTGTCGGTCAACTACGCGGGGCTGCCCGGCTCGCCGTGGCATGAGCGCGCAAAGAAGCTGGCGCCCAAGGGAACCGGGGCCGTTCTGGCGTTCGAGCTGGCGGGCGGTGTCGAGGCCGGGAAAGCGTTCGTCAACGCGCTGCAACTGCACAGTCACGTCGCCAACATCGGCGACGTGCGCTCCCTGGTGATTCATCCCGCGTCGACCACGCACGCCCAGCTGAGCCCCGCCGAGCAGCTGAGCACCGGCGTCAGCCCGGGGCTGGTGCGGTTGGCCGTCGGCATCGAGGGCATCGACGACATCCTCGCCGACCTGGAGCTCGGCTTCGCCGCGGCGCGGAAATTCGGTGCGCCGGCGGCGGGGTCCGCTCAAGCCGGCGACCCGCAGACGGTGGCGGCGTTCTAAGGAACCCCGACGTGACGATTTTCGAAATTCCCACCCAAACGCTGCCCGCCGAAGGCGAAATCGGCCTGGTCGACATCGGTTCGCTCACCCTCGAGAACGGTGCGGTGCTCGACGACGTCTACATCGCCATCCAGCGCTGGGGTGAATTGTCGCCAACGCGTGACAACGTGGTGGTGGTACTGCACGCGCTCACCGGGGATTCGCACATCACCGGACCGGCCGGGCCCGGGCACCCCACGGCCGGATGGTGGGACGGCGTGGCCGGGCCGGGCGCCCCGATCGACACCAACCGGTGGTGCGCGGTGGCCACCAATGTGCTGGGCGGTTGCAGCGGCTCTACGGGTCCGAGTTCCCTTGCCAGGGACGGAAAGCCGTGGGGCTCGAGGTTTCCGCACATATCCGTACGCGATCAGGTGGAAGCGGACGTCGCGGCGCTGGCCGCGCTGGGTATCGAGCGGGTTGCCGCCGTCGTCGGCGGATCCATGGGCGGCGCAAGGGCTTTGGAATGGATAGTCGGCCACCCCGACGATGTTGGGGCCGGGCTCCTGCTGGCGGTCGGCGCGCGCGCCACCGCCAACCAGATCGGAACCCAGTCCACTCAGATCGCCGCCATCGAGACCGACCCGAATTGGCAGGGCGGCGATTATTACGACAGCGGGCGAACACCGGATGCCGGGCTGGCGATTGCCCGTCGCTTTGCGCACCTGACCTACCGGGGCGAGGTCGAGCTCGACACCCGGTTCGCCAACGGCGGCCAGGGCGATGAGGACCCACTGAACGGCGGCCGCTACGCGGTGCAGAGCTACCTGGAATACCAGGGCGACAAGCTGGTGGGCCGGTTCGACGCCGGCAGCTATGTGGTGCTGACCGAGGCGCTGAACAGCCACGACGTCGGCCGTGGCCGCGGCGGGGTGCGCGAGGCGCTGCGCGGGTGCCCGGTACCGGTGGTAGTCGGTGGCATCACGTCCGACCGGCTGTACCCGCTGCGGTTGCAGGAGGAACTGGCCGAGCTGCTGCCCGGCTGTGCCGGCCTGCAGGTGGTCGACTCTCCCTACGGGCACGACGGCTTCCTACTGGAATTCGAGGCGGTCAGCGACATGATCCGCAAGACCCTCGAACTGGCCCAGCGCGAATTGGCCCACAACGAATTGGCCCAGAACGAAAGCGCGTGACGGCAGCGTTGTGATGAACTCTGAGATGATGACGTCCGACATTTCACGCCAGACTCCCGCCCAGACGCTGCCCCCCGAAGGCGAAATCGGCCTGGTCGACATCGGCTCGCTGACGCTCGAAAGCGGTGCGGTGATCGACGATGTCCGGATAGCCGTCCAACGCTGGGGTGAATTGTCGCCAACACGTGACAACGTGGTGGTCGTGATGCACGCGCTCACCGGCGATTCGCACATCACGGGACCCGCCGGACCCGAGCATCCCACGGCCGGATGGTGGGACGGGGTGGCCGGGCCTGGTGCGCCGATCGACACCAACCGCTGGTGCGCGGTGGCCACGAATGTGCTGGGCGGTTGCCGTGGCTCCACCGGGCCGAGCTCGCTTGCCCCGGACGGAAAGCCGTGGGGCTCCAGGTTTCCACGGATTTCCGTGCGGGATCAGGTCGAGGCGGATGTCGCCGCGCTCGCCGCACTGGGTATCAAGCAGGTTGCCGCCGTCATCGGCGGATCGATGGGCGGCCTAAGGGCTTTGGAGTGGATGGTGAGCCGCCCGGACCAGGTCCGGGCCGCACTGCTGTTGGCGATGAGCGCCCGCAGCTCCGCTGACCTGATCGGTCATCTGGAGACCCAGATTTCGGTCATCAAGGGCGACCCCGACTGGCAGGGCGGCGACTACTACGACACCGGACGCAAGCCCGATTTCGGGATGTCCATCGCCCGTCGCTTCGCCCACCTGACCTACCGCGGCGAGGCCGAGCTCGACACCCGGTTCGCCAACGGCAGCCAGGGCGATGAGGACCCGTTGACCGGCGGCCGGTACGCGGTACAGAGCTATCTGGAGCACCAGGGCGACAAGCTGGTGGACCGGTTCGACGCCGGCACCTACGTGGCGCTCAGCGCGTCGTGCAGCAGCCACGACGTCGGCCGCGGCCGCGGTGGGGTGCGAAAAGCGCTGCGCGGGTGCCCGGTACCGGTCGTGGTCGGCGGCATCACCAGTGACCGGCTCTACCCACTGCGGTTGCAGGAGGAACTGGCCGAGCTGCTGCCGGGCTGCACCGGCCTGCATGTGCTCGAGTCCCCCTACGGCCACGATGGCTTCCTGATCGAAGCTGAGGCGGTCAACGACTTGATCCGCAAGACCCTGGAATTGGCCGGGAACGAAGGCGCGTGACAAAGGTGACCCGCCCCAGGCACGACCGCTCGCTGTCGTTTGGCTCCGCAGCTGCCGCCTATGAGCGTGGCCGTCCGTCGTATCCGCCCGAGGCGATCGACTGGTTGTTGCCGCGCGGCGCGCGCCACGTGCTCGACCTCGGTGCGGGTACCGGCAAGCTGACCACGCGCCTGGTGGAGCGCGGCCTGGACGTGGTGGCCGTGGATCCCATTCCGGACATGCTGGAGGTGCTGCGTAGTTCGCTGCCGGAGACTCGCGCCGTGCTGGGCACCGCCGAAGAGATTCCGTTGGAGGACAACAGCGTTGACGCGGTCCTGGTCGCCCAGGCGTGGCACTGGGTGAATCCCGAGCGCGCTATTCCGGAGGTGGCCCGGGTGCTGCGGCCGGGCGGCCGATTGGGCCTGGTGTGGAACACCCGTGACGAAAGGCTCGGCTGGGTACGCGAACTGGGCGAGATCATCGGCAGCGACGGCGACAGGGGCCGGTTCGACGTCGGGTTGCCCGCGCCGTTCGCCGAGTCGCAGCGCCATCAAGTCGAATGGACGAATTACCTTACCCCGCAAGCGCTGATCGACCTGGTGGCTTCGCGTAGTTACTGCATCACCTCCCCCACCGAGGTCCGCACCAGGACGCTCGACCAGGTGCGGGAGTTGCTCGCCACCCATCCGGCACTGGCGAATTCCACCGGCCTGGCGATGCCCTACGTCACCGTCTGCATCCGCGCGACGCTGGCCGAGTAGGGCCGAGTCAGCCCGCCGAACTTTGTTGCTCGAATTCATGTGACGGAGTCACAGAAACGTTAGGCTCTCGCGCAGGCTTCGGGTGCCTGACAATCAACGCAGTTTTGTACGGGGTTCGATATGCGCGTTCAGATTAGGGTGCTCGTCGTCGCGTCAGCGATTGGAGCGTCAGCCCTAGGCATTGCGTCAACCGTTGTCGCCGGCAGTCCGACGGCGGTCTTGGCCAGTTGTAGCAGCGGTTATTACCAAAACTCGGACGGGCAATGTATCCCTCGGCCATCGTCGGGTCTGCCCCCTGGCGGTGCCCCCGGCCTCGTAGGTGGTGGGCCACCTTCCGGCGCCACCGCGATCTGCCGCGATGGCGACTATTCATTCAGCACCCACCACACGGGCACATGCTCGGGCCACGGCGGCGTACGCCAATGGCTGACAAGCTGAGCAGTTACCACTCGTCATCGTCCTCGTCGTAGCGCAGCAGTTTCTCGGGGTGATGGAAGGTGTTGGTTCGCGGTTGGCCGCGATCCAAGTGCGTGGGCGGGATCCATTCGGTGTCGCCGTTGGCGCGTTTTCGCGTCGTCCAGCCGCCGGGTCGCAGCAGTCGGTGGTGGGGTCCACAGCCGAAGGTGAGGTCATTGACGTCGGTGGTGCGGCACTTCGCGTAATCGGTGACGTGGTGGACTTCGCTGTAGTACCCGGGCACGTCGCAGCCAGGCGCCGAGCAGCCGCGGTCCTTGGCGTACAACACAATCCGCTGGGCGGGGTTTGCGAGCCGTTTCGTGTGATAGAGCGCCAGGGCCTTGCCCTTGTCGAAGATCGCCAAGTAGTGCCGGGCATGCCGCGCCAGGCGGATCACGTCGCTCATGGGCAAGATGGTGCCGCCACCGGTGAGGCCCTTCCCGGCGGCGGCTTCCAGTTCGGCCAGGGTGGTGGTGACGACAATGGAGGCCGGTAACCCGTTGTGCTGACCGAGTTTTCCCGACGCGAGTAGAGCGCGCAGCGCGGCATTGAGCCCATCGTGGTTGCGCTGGCCCGCCGAGCGGGCGTCTTTGTCGATGGCCTCTTGCGGGGGCGGCCCATCCACCGTTGGGGCTTCATCGAGAGGATTGCACATCCCGGGTGCGGCGAGCTTGGCCAGCACCGCCTCCAGGGTGGCGCGGGCCTCCGGTGTCAGCCAGCCGCGCAGCTGCGACATTCCATCCGAGCCCTGGGTGCCCAGGGTCAGGCCGCGGCGCCGGGCTCGTTCCTCGTCGGTGTAGGTTCCGTCGGGGTTGAGGCAGTCGGCCAGCGTGTCGGCGAGCCCGGCCAGTTGTTCCGGACGAAACTGGCTGCCCTGCTTGGCCAATTGGGCTTCGGCCTGGTCGCGCGTGGAATCATCTATCCAGCCGGGCAGCTGGTGATAGAAGCGGCGGATCACCGCGACTTGCCCGGGGCCCAACGTCCCATCGCGCTGCCCGGCGGCGGCGCCCGGCAGCACAGGAGGGAGGGGTTCTCCCGTCAATGCTTGTCGGGGTCCCAGATCGGCGGCTTCGCGGATGCGCCGGGACGCCTCGGCGCGGCTGATCAGTGTCCACTCGGCCATCGCATGCGAGAGCTTGCCGCCCATCTCCTCCGGAGTGGCCTGGCGGCCAAGCTGATTGATCAGCGGATGCTCCACCGCCGGCAACCGGCGACGCACCCGTTCGCAGCGCTCCAAGAAACGGAAGCGTTCGGGCGTGGTCAGCGGATCGAAGTCCAGCGCGGCGACCACGTCGAGTGCGGCGTCCAACGCATCAAAAGCAGCCGTCATCGCCTCTCGGTCGACCACCCCGCCGGAATTCATAATGCGAAGCTATCCAAGCGCACCGACAAGAATCGTTAGTTTGTGACTACTGAAACCAAAGTGGCGCAAGAAATTTGAACGACGGTGGACCGACCGGAAGGCGTCAGAAGTTCAATCCGGAGAACATGATCCGGTTCGGGTCGTACTTCTGCCGGACGGTCGTCAGCCGCGACAGGTTCGGCCCGAAGTAGCGGGCCGCGGGGGTGTTGACCTCGAGGTAATTGACGTAGCCGCCAGCCGAAAACTGTTGCACCGCTTGGTGTGCGGAATTCAGCCACTGATTGGCTGCGGACACCTGACTTGCGGCCGGCTCCACGTACCATTGCAGCACCGCGGACTGCTGACGCCAGGGAAATGCGGTGTCTCCGGCGGCCACATCGCCCACCGCGCCGCCCAACGGGTCGACGAGCACCGACGCCTGCCCCGCCGAAGAGGGCCACTGCCCGATCGCGGTGGCAATGGCATGGGCCGCAGCCGAATCCACCGAACCGATGACGTCGGATCCGGCGACGAACCCACGCGGCGGAGGCGCCGAACTGCCGCCGGCCAGGAACATCACCAGATCCATGTGGCTCATCGTCTTGGTCTGCACCGCGGTGGGCGCCACGCCGACCGCCGATTTGATGGCATCGGCCACCCCGGATCCCGCGCCGGCCGGACAGGTCGCCAGGATATGGCACCTCGGAGTCGCGCCGATGGCGAGATCGA
Source organism: Mycobacterium sp. SP-6446 (assembly GCF_001954045.1). NCBI lineage: Bacteria > Bacillati > Actinomycetota > Actinomycetes > Mycobacteriales > Mycobacteriaceae > Mycobacterium > Mycobacterium sp. SP-6446. Next base: position 50,070 of record NZ_MBEM01000009.1, read on the forward strand.
CGATTCCGCCGGTGTTTCGGTCCGCGCCGGTCAGCCACGACTGCCAGCCGACGAGCACCTGAACGGCCGACGCCGGCGGGAAATCGAGCCGGACCACGTCGCTGTCGGCGGTAGCGAACGTTCCGAAGGTCATCGACGTGGTCACACCGAAATTGCCCCCGCCACCGCCACAAAGGGCCCAGAACAGATCCGGATGGTCACTAGCCGAGGCGGTGACCACATCGCCGCTCGGCAGCACCACGGTGGCGGACTTCAGCGCGTCACACGTCAGGCCCGCGTGCCGGGAATCGGCCCCAATCCCGCCGCCGAGCGCCAGCCCCGCGACGCCGACCGTCGGACAGCTCCCGGTGGGGATCGCCTGGCCGGCGGCGGCGCACGCCTGGTGGACCGCATAGAGATTCGTCGCCGGCGTCACCGTGACGTTGCCGCTACCGCCGTCGAAGTTCGCTCCCCCCGGTAGCCCGCGCAGGTCGAGCACCATCGTGTCGGTGGCGCTGGACGCGCCGACATACGAATGCCCTCCCCCACGCGGCGCGACCCTCAGGTTGTGCGCCGTGGCGAACGACAACGCCTTCTGCACATCGGCTTGCGACGAGACCCTCACCACCGCAGCGGGATTGGAGTTGTCGTAGAACGAATTGAAGATTTGCTTGCCCGTCACGAACTGAGTTCCGTTGGCGGGCAACAGGACAGCACCGCCGATCGACGAGGCCAGACCGTCCCACCCGGGGTCCGGGTCGGCCGCCGCACGCGTGCCGCCGAACACCGCCCCGTTCAACAACGCTCCGACGGCGCCGCGGAGCAAAGCCTGACGGGAGATCACGGGGTCAGACGGACGGCTGCGATTCGTCGTCATGCCAGATTCTGGACCATTTCGCCCCGAAAGTCGGGCGTCGACGCGCGTGTCGGCGCGTGCCGACCTACAGCCGCTCCAATAACCGAAGTCTCGCGCACGTCGCGTTCACGAAACGCATAGTGTGCAAACCTTTATCTCCCCGTGTTGTAAATGTGACAGTAGTAGACCAAAGTTTCCAAAGTGATTTGAGTGCCATGAGCGCACTCGGGACGGATGGGGAAGCTGTTGAAGGCTCTGGCACGAACTCAGGACTGGCTGTGGGTGTTTCGCCGTCAGCCCCTGACGATCCGCCTGCTGGCGGCGACGGCCGCCCTGCTCACGATGGCCGCGGCCTTTTCGGCGCCCGCCGAGGCCGACCCGGGGACCGACGACGCCTTCATCGACGCGCTGAACCACGCCGGCGTCGACTTCGGCCAACCCGGCAACGCGATGGCTGTCGGCGAATCCATCTGCCCGATGCTCGCCCAGCCGGGCGGGAGCATGGCCGCGGCCGTGCAGCGCGTGCGGGGCGCCGGCCTATCGCCGGGAATGGCCCAGATGTTCACCACGATCGCGATACAGACGTACTGCCCGACCGAAATGGCAAACATAGCCAACGGCAACCTATCTGGTGTGCCGCAGGTCCCGGGCATGCCGGGGGGGATGCCGGGCATGCCGGGAGGGATGCCGGGTGTGCCTGGGGGCATGCCCGGCATCCCAGGCAACTACACGCCGGGGATCTAACGCGTCCCCAGCGGATCGATGGTCGACGCGATGTAGATCATCGCGGCCCCGACCATCGCGGTCGTCATGAAGTCGGTGCCCTTGCTGCGCACCACCAGCAGGCCGGCACGGTCTTCGGACAACACCAGCCGCAGCGCCGCCGCGGCCCCGACGCCGATGCCGATCAGCAGCGAACCGCGGCGCCAGAAGTTGGCCCCGACCAACACCAAAGCCGCGGCGAAAATCAGCCCGACCGACAGAATCGGCCATTGCGCCCGCAGGACGGTCCTGGCGGTCATCGCCGCTCGGCCAGCTCGACGACGTTGGTCAGCAGGAACGCCCGAGTCAGCGGGCCGATGCCGCCGGGATTCGGAGACACGTGACCGGCGACGTCCCACACGTCCGGATGCACGTCACCGACGAGCTTGCCGTCCACCCGGCTGACGCCGACGTCGAGCACCGCGGCACCGGGCCGCACCATGTCGGCGGTCAGCAGGTGCGGCACTCCCACGGCGGCCACGATGATGTCCGCCTGCTTGGTCAACGCGGGCAAGTCGCGAGTTGCGGTGTGGCACAACGTCACCGTGGCGTTCTCGGAGCGACGGGTCAGCAGCAGGCCCAGCGGGCGGCCAACCGTGACACCCCGGCCGATGACGACCACGTGCGCCCCGGCGATCTCGACGTCGTAGCGGCGCAACAAATGCACGATGCCGCGCGGGGTGCACGGCAGCGGCGCGGACTTGTTCAGTACCAGCCGGCCCAGGTTGGTCGGGTGCAGCCCGTCGGCGTCCTTGTCGGGGTCGACGCGCTCCAGCGCCGCGTTCTCGTCGAGGTGCTTGGGCAGCGGCAACTGCACGATGTAACCGGTGCAATCGGGGTTGCCGTTCAACTCGTCGATCGTCTCGTCGAGCACGGCCGCGCTGATGTCGGCGGGCAGGTCGCGGCGGATCGAGTTGATGCCCACCTTGGCGCAATCGGCGTGCTTACCGCGGACGTAGGCCTGTGAGCCCGGGTCGTCCCCGACCAGGATGGTACCCAGCCCGGGCGTGCGACCCGCGGCGCTCAACTCGGCGACGCGCTTCTTCAGGTCTACGAAGATCTCGTCACGGGTGGCCTTGCCGTCCAGCGTGATTGCGCCCACGCCTGACAGTGTTCCATGGCCAAGGTTTACGCTGCCCACATGCCCGAGACCCCAGACGTGTTCTCGCCGGCCAAGCTGGGCCCGGTCACGCTCCGCAACCGGATCATCAAGGCCGCGACGTTCGAGGCGCGCACACCCGGCGCGCTGGTGAGCGACGACTTGATCGAATACCACCGGCTGCCGGCCGCCGGCGGGGTGGGCATGACCACCGTCGCGTATTGCGCCGTCTCGCCCGGCGGCCGCACCGAGGGCAACGGCCTATGGATGCGCCCCGAGGCGGTGCCGGGACTGCGGCGGCTGACCGATGCGATCCACGCCGAGGGCGCGGCGGTGAGCGCGCAGATCGGCCACGCCGGCCCGGTGGCCAACGCCCGCTCCAACAAGGCCACCGCCCTGGCGCCGGTGCGGTTCTTCAACCCGATCGGGATGCGGTTCGCGAAGAAGGCAACCCGCGAGGACATCGACGACGTCATCGAAGGGCACGCCAACGCCGCGCGCCTGGCCATCGAGGCGGGCTTCGACGCGGTCGAAATCCATTTGGGTCACAACTATTTGGCAAGCGCATTCCTGTCGCCGCTGATCAACCGCCGCGACGACGAGTTCGGTGGATCGCTGGAGAACCGGGCGAAGCTGGCCCGCGGCATGGTGATGGCTGTCCGGCGCGCGGTGGAAAAAGAGGGGACCCCGATCGCGGTGACCGCGAAGCTCAACATGGCCGACGGTGTGCGCGGCGGCATCAGCACCGAGGAATCGCTGACCACCGCCAAATGGCTGCAGGACGACGGCGGGCTGGACGCAATCGAACTCACCGCCGGCAGCTCGCTGGTCAACCCGATGTATCTGTTTCACGGCGACGCACCGGTCAAGGAGTTCGCCGGCGCCTTCAAGCCGCCGCTGCGCTGGGGCATCCGCATGACGGGAAAGAAATTCCTTCGCGAGTATCCCTACCGCGAGGCCTATCTCTTGCGCCACGCCAAGCTGTTCCGCGCCGAGCTGACGATGCCGCTGATCCTGCTCGGTGGCATCACCAACCGGGAAACGATGGACCTGGCGATGGCGGAGGGATTCCAATTCGTCGCGATGGCCCGGGCGCTGCTGGCCGAGCCGGACCTGGTCAATCGGATCGCGGCCGACGGCGCCGCGCACGGCGTGCACTCGGCGTGCACGCACTGCAATCGCTGCATGCCCACGGTCTACAGCCGGACGCACTGCGTGGTTACCGGGGCGCCTGACATTGCAGGCTGACGGCAGTTGCACCAGCTAGAGTTGTGGCGATGACCGCCGCACCCCCGCCAGCGCTAACCGTTCGACACGATGGGTCGGAACGGACTTTCGCGGCGGGCCATGACGTGGTGGTCGGTCGCGATCTCCGCGCCGACATGCGCATCACACACCCGTTGATTTCGCGTGCCCATCTACTACTGCGCTTCGACCAGGGCAGGTGGCTGGCGATCGACAACGGTTCGCTCAATGGGACTTTCGTCAACGGCCGCCGGGTGCCGGTGGTCGACATCCACGACGGCCAGACCGTCAACATCGGCAATCCCGACGGGCCGCAGCTGACCTTCGAAATCGGTCACTACCAAGGGATGGCGGGTCGCCCGCCCCGCACCGAGTCGATGGGCATCCCGGTGGCGGCGCACGCGGGAACGGCGTGGCCGCCCTCGCCGGCCCCGGGTCAGCCGGGCCCTCCACCCGCGCCGCCCGGCCCGCCGGGCCGCCCGCCGAACCGCGCCGCGCCCCCGTTGCGTCGACCGCATCCGGGCCCACCGCCGGGGCCACCACCGGCCCGGCCGACCGCGTTTCCGCCCGGCGCGCCGCCACCGCCACCCAGCTTCCCGCCGCCGCAGATGCCGAGTGTGGGATCCGCGGCGTCGGCGCCGGCCGCGCCGCACACCGAGATATCACGCACCGCCCCCAAGCAACCGGAGGTGGGCAACCTCGCGACGAAGATGTTCCAGGCGCTGATGCCGTCTCGGTCCGGGGCGATACAGAAGCCGGTCGGCTCGATCACGATCGGCCGTGCCACCGACAACGACGTCGTCATCCAGGACGTGCTGGCGTCACGCCATCACGCGTTCCTGACTCAGACGCCGCTGGGCACCGAAATCCGCGACGCGCACAGCGTCAACGGGACCTTCGTCAACGGTGTGCGGGTCGGGTCTGCGGTGCTCACCGAAGGAGACGTGGTCACCATCGGCAACGTCGACCTGGTGTTCACCCGCGACACCCTGGTCCGGCGCACCGAAGCGGCGACGCGCACCGGCGGCCTGGAGGTGAACTCGGTCTGCTTCACCGTCGACCACGGCAAGCAACTTCTGGACCACATCTCGCTGACCGCCCGGCCCGGGACGCTCACCGCCATCATCGGTGGTTCCGGCGCCGGCAAGACGACCCTGTCGCGGCTGATCGTCGGCTACACCACCCCGACGTCGGGCTCGGTGACCTTCGAGGGTCACAACATCCATACCGAATATGCGTCCATGCGCAGCAGGATCGGGATGGTCCCGCAGGACGACGTGGTGCACCGCCAGCTGACCGTCAACCAGGCCCTTGGCTACGCCGCCGAGCTGCGCCTGCCGCCCGACACCAGCAAAGAGGAACGTGCCCAGGTCGTCGCTCAGGTGCTCGAGGAACTCGAGCTGACCAAACACGCAGACACCCGGGTCGACAAGCTCTCCGGCGGCCAGCGCAAACGCGCCTCGGTGGCGCTGGAGCTACTGACCCAACCATCGCTGCTGCTCCTGGACGAGCCGACGTCCGGGCTGGACCCGGCGCTGGACCGTCAGGTCATGCTGATGCTGCGTCAGCTCGCCGACGCCGGCCGCGTGGTGTTGGTGGTCACCCACTCCGTGTCCTATCTCGACGTCTGCGATCAGATCCTGCTGGTCGCGCCCGGCGGTAAGACCGCGTTCTGCGGGCCGCCCGACCAGGTCGAGGCGGCCATGGGGACCCGCAACTGGGCCGACATCTTCGCCAAGGTGGGCGCCGATCCCGACGAGGCCAACCGCCGATTCAAGGAACGCAACCAGCCGTCGTCGCAGGCGCCGGCTCCCGAGAGCCCGGCGGATCTGGGCGAACCACCCCAAACCGACCTGTGGCGGCAGCTATCGACGATCGCCCGCCGTCAGGTTCGCCTCGTCGTGTCCGACCGCGGTTACACGATCTTCCTGGCGATCTTGCCGTTCCTCATCGGCGCGTTGTCGCTGACCGTGAAAGGTCCAAAACCCGGCCTCGGCCCCGCCGACCCGCTGGGTCTCGCGCCCACTCAGCCGCAGTACATCATGGTGCTGTTGAACATCGGCGCCGTCTTCATGGGCACCGCGCTGACCATCCGCGACCTCATCGGCGAGCGCGCCATCTTCCGCCGGGAGCAGGCCGTCGGCCTGTCCACCACGGCGTATCTGCTGGCCAAGATCGTGGTGTTCTGCGTCTTCGCGACCGCGCAGGCAGCGATCGCAACGTTCATCGTGCGGCTGGGCAAGGGCGCACCGACCGCAGACCCGCCCTTCTTTGGCAACTCGACGTTCTCGCTTTTCGTCACCGTCGCGGGCACCTGTGTTGCTTCGGCGATGCTCGGCCTGCTGCTGTCGTCGCTGGCGCAGTCCAACGAGCAGATCATGCCGCTGCTCGTGGTGTCGATCATGTCGCAGCTGGTGTTGTCCGGCGGGATGATCCCGGTCTACCAACGCGTCGGTCTCGAGCAGCTCGCATGGCTGACACCCGCCCGCTGGGGCTACGCCGGGGGTGCGTCCTCGATCGACTTTCCGTCACTGGTGAAGGTCAAACAGATCCCGACCAACGACCCGGTCTGGCAGCACTCCAAACACATTCTGCTGTTCGACATGGCGATGCTCGCACTGTTGAGCGTGCTCTACAGCGCCATCGTGTGGTGGAAGATCCGGCTCAAGCGGCACTGATCACCCAATGAATCGCCCTGCGCAGCCCGTGCTGACCGTTCGGTCCAACCGATCCCAGGGCAGCTTCGCCCCGGGCGGTGACGTGGTGGTCGGCAGCGACCTGCGCGCCGACCTGCGAGTGGCTCATCCGCTGGTCGCCCGCGCGCACGTGCTGTTGCGCTTCGACCAGGGCCGCTGGGTGGCGGTCGACAACAACTCGCTCAACGGTGTGTTCGTCAACGGCCAGCGCGTGCCCACCGTCGACATCCAGGACGGGCAGAGCATCAACATAGGCAAGCCCGACGGGCCGCGGATCACCTTCGAGGTCGGACATCACCGGGGCAGCGTCGGCTCGCTACCGCGGACGACGCAGGTGATCCCGACGATCGCGCCACCCGAGGGGCCGCCGTCGGGTGCCATACGCAGCCCGGCGTCGCGCTCGCAGCCCGTGTCCCGCCAATCACCGGCCCAGGCACCGGTCGCGCGCCGCTACCAGCCCGGCGCGCCGCAGCCGGTGCCGATCGTCGCGCCCAAAGCACAAACCCACCAGGTGCCGCCGCCTACGGCCGGACCCGGGCCCGACGCCCCGACCAGAACGATCAAACCCCTGGGGCCCGAATCGGGGGCGGCACCCGTCGCCGGCGCCGCCCGGATCGGCCGCGCGATCGACAACGACATCGTCATCCACGACGTGCTGGCGTCGCGCTATCACGCCTTCCTGGCCCCGACGCCGATCGGCACCGAGATCCGCGACGCCAACAGCATCAACGGGACGTTCGTCAACGGGCTCCGGGTCGGGTCCGCGCTGCTGTCCGAGGGCGACGTCGTCACCATCGGCAACGTCGACCTGGTCTTCACCGGCGGCGTCCTGCTGCGCCGCCAGGAAGCGGCGACGCGCACCGGCGGCCTGGAGGTCCGACACGTCGACTTCAGCGTCGACGGCAAGAGCCTGCTCGAGAAGATCTCGCTGACCGCCAGGCCCGGCACCCTGACCGCCATCATCGGCGGATCCGGGGCCGGCAAGAGCACGCTGTCGCGGCTGATCGCCGGGTACGCCACCCCCACAACCGGCACCGTCACGTTCGAGGGCCACAACATCCACACCGCCTACGCGACGCTGCGCACCAGGATCGGGATGGTGCCCCAAGACGACGTCGTGCACCGCCAGCTGACCGTCAACCAGGCGCTCGGCTACGCCGCCGAGCTGCGCCTGCCGCCGGACACCAGCAAGGCCGACCGCGAAGAGGTCGTCGCGCAGGTCCTCGACGAGCTGGGGCTGACGCAGCACGCGGACACCCGGGTCGACAAGCTCTCCGGCGGCCAGCGCAAACGCGCGTCGGTCGCGCTCGAGCTGCTCACCGGGCCGTCGCTGCTGATCCTCGACGAACCGACCTCGGGCCTTGACCCCGCGCTGGACCTGCAAGTCATGACGATGCTGCGGCAACTGGCCGACGCCGGCCGCGTGGTGCTGGTGGTCACCCACTCGCTGACGTATCTGGACATCTGCGATCAGGTGCTGCTGATGGCCCCCGGCGGCAAAACCGCGTTCCTGGGCGCACCCGACCAGATCGGCGAGGTCATGGGGACCACCAACTGGGCCCACATTTTCGCGAAGGTGGGTGCCGACCCGGACGAGGCCAATCGCCGGTTCCTCGCCCAGAACAAACCCCCGCCGCCGCCGGAAGCCGAAGCGCCCGCGGCCGAACTCGGCGACTCGGCACACACCAGCGTGCGCCGTCAGTTCTCCACGATCGCGCGGCGCCAGGTTCGCCTGATCGTGTCCGACCGTGCGTATTTCGTGTTCCTGGCGCTGTTGCCGTTCGTCATGGGTGCGCTGTCGCTGACCGTTCCCGGCGACACCGGTTTCGGCATCGCCGACCCGACGAGCGCCTCCGCCGGCGAGGCCGCGACGATCTTGATGCTGCTGACCATGGCCGCCGCCTTCATGGGTACCGCGCTGACGCTGCGCGACCTCATCGGCGAGCGCGCCATCTTCCGGCGAGAGCAGGCGGTCGGTCTGTCGACCGGGGCCTATCTGGGCGCCAAGGTCGTCGTGTTCTGCGTGTTCGCCATCGTCCAGGCGGTGATCGCGACCACCATCGTGATAGTGGGCAAGGGCGCGCCGACGCGGCCGGCCGTGCTGCTCGGCAATGCCACCTTCGAGTTGTACGTCACCGTCGCGGCGACCTGTGTGGCCTCGGCGATGCTCGGCCTGCTGCTGTCGTCGCTGGCCCGCTCGAATGAGCAGATCATGCCGCTGCTCGTGGTGTCGTTGATGATGCAGATGGTGCTCTCCGGCGGCATGGTTCCGATCACGAACCGGATCTTTCTCGATCAGCTGTCCTGGGTGGTGCCCTCCCGGTGGGGGTACGCGGCGTCGGGATCGACGGTGGATTTGTGGACGGTGGCCCCCGGTCCGCAGAGTCCCCGCGACCGTCACTTCCAGCACACGTCCGGCACCTGGCTCTTCGACATGGCCATGCTCGCGGCGTTGTCGGTGTTCTATACCGGCGTCGTGTGGTGGCGCATGCGGCTCAAGCGATAGCGGCTCGAGCGATAGCGACGGCTCAGCCGTCCGGGCCCCCGTCCAACCGCAGCCCGTGGGCGGCCGCGAAGGCGACGGCCTGGCCGACGTCGACACGCGCCCCGGCCAGCGTGGCGGTTCTCCACAACGACGGGTCGACGGTCGCGCCGCGCAGGTCGGCGTCGTCGAGCCGGGTGCCGGCGGTCCGCGCCCCGGACAGGTCGGTGCCACGCAGCACGGCCTTGCGCAGGTCGGTTTCCACCAGGCTGGTCTCGCGCAGCCGGCAGCCGCTCAGGTCGACACCGCGCAGGTCGTTGCCGCCCAGCACCGCGAGTGTGAAGTCCACCTCGTCGAAGGTCATGGGCCGCAGCCGGCATTGCACAAAGACCGAACCCAGCATGCTGCACTGCGCAAATGTACTGTGCCACAACAGCGTTCGTTCGAACGTGCAGTTGCGAAAGGCGGATCCGCGGTGCTGCGATTCGGCCAGGTTGGCGCCGCTGAAATTGCATTCGGTGAACACGGCCCGTTCGGTGCGCAACCGGCTGAGGTCCTCGTCGCGAAAATCCCTGCCGGAGAATTCGCAGTCGACCCAGGGCTGCAAAGCGGTCAGCTCGCGGCCAGCGTTTCCAGTGCGTACTCGCTGACCGCGATCAGGGCGTCGGTCGCCGATCTGCGATCCCGTGCGTCGACGGAGATCACCGGGATGTGGCGGGGCAGGGTCAGCGCCTCGCGCACCTCGTCGACGGGATAGCGTGGCGCGCCTTCGAATTCGTTGACCGCGATCAAGAACGGCAGGTTGCGGTGCTCGAAGAAGTCGACAGCGGCGAAGCTGTCCTGCAGCCGCCGGCAGTCAACCAGGACGATCGCCCCGATGGCGCCGCGGACCAGGTCGTCCCACATGAACCAGAACCTGCGCTGGCCCGGGGTGCCGAACAGGTAGAGCACCAGGTCCTCTTCCAGGGTGATCCGGCCGAAGTCCATCGCGACCGTGGTGGTCCGCTTGTTGGGAGTGGCCTCGAGCATGTCGACGCCGGCCGAGGCGTCGGTGACCATCTCCTCGGTGCGCAGCGGCATGATCTCCGAGACCGCCCCGACGAACGTCGTCTTGCCGGCGCCGAACCCACCCGCGATGACGATTTTCGTCGACGCGGTGGCTCCGTCATCGGAGTGCGCATCGGGGTGCGGCTCAGAGTGCGCGTAGGGCACGCAGCGTCCTTCCTATGAGATCGTGGCGCTCATCGCGGGTCGAACGCTCGGTCAACGTTCGATGTACCCGAACGTATTCGGATAGCACCAGATCGCCGATCAAGACGCGCGTGACACCGACCGGCAAATCGAGCCGGGCCGAGATTTCCGCGACGGACAGGCTTTTGACGCACAGTTGGATGATCTTGCCTCTCGCGTCGTTGGGCGGCCATCGGTGCGCCAGTCCGGCCTGCAACGCTTGAATCGGCGCTTCCAGCGGAAGGTCGACTTTGGTTCCGGTCCGTCCGGACGTCAGGGTGTACGGACGGACGAGGCTCGCCTCACGTGAGGGCGGCCAGGACTCGCGCTTGTCCATCGCGGCTCACGAGTGTGCAGCGGATCGGCGGGAGGACTGCACGACGCCGCCCACCCGTTCGACAAGGATGGCCATCTCGTAACCGATCTGACCGATGTCACACGACGTCACCGCCAGTGTGGCCAGGTGTGAGCCGTCACCGACGCGCATCAGCAAGAGATAGCCGTTCTGCATCTCGACCACGGATTGCAGCACCTGCCCGCCCTCGAACAGCTGCGCGGCCCCGGTCGCGAGGCTCGCGAGCCCGGAGGCCACCGCGGCCAACTGGTCGGCCCGCTCGCGGGGCAAATGCTCGCTGGCGGCTATGGGCAGCCCGTCGACGGACACCAGCAGCGCGTGCGCCACCCCGGGGACCTCGCGGGCGAAGTTCGTCACCAGCCAGTCCAGTGAGTTATCCGGTGACGTCATTCCTGATCGGGTCCTTGATTCGATTCACGGGCATGCGAGCGGCCGGTGCGCACGCCGCCGAAATGGCTGCTGAAGGAGGCGCGAACCGCGTCGGGATCGCGCACCGCGGCCGCATGTTGCGGCCGCCGCTCGGACCGGCTGGAACCGGATCCGCCATTCGATCCTACGAGGGAGCCTTCGTCCTGGCCGGGGCGGTCCTCGTCGGGGCCGTCCTCGTCCGGCCGGTCGTGCGCGGCGAGGCCGACACCGTTGGCCGCCCCCGGCACCAGCCGGGCGCCGGGGGTCCGCACCGGCAGGCCGTGCTCGGCGGTGTGCGACTCGACGGGCTTGTCCTCGGCCTCGGCGGCCAACGACCAGCCACGGTCCCACACCGACTGCCAATCCAGGTCGGCGCTGTTGACCAGGTCGTGCGGGTCGCCCAGCATCTCCGAGAGCATCCGCCGGTAGATCACGTCGTCCTCGCTCGGGGTCTCCGCGGCATCCGGAGCCTCGGATGCCTCGGGGATCGACGGGATTGACGGGACCGACCGGATCGGGGTGACGGACGCGTCGGCTTGCACGCTGTCCGCTTCGGCGGCCGGCGTCTCCTCGGGCTCTACGACCTCCCGCGACCGGGCGGCGAAGAATGCCGAGGTGTCCGACACCGCCGCGGCCGGGGTTTCGGGCTCCGCGGGCGGCGCCGGTTTCGGCTCCGGCTGCTTCTGGGTCTCCCACCAGGGGGTGGCCAGCTCGCGCCGGTGCCGGCGCGGCTTCTCGGGAGGTTGGGCGGGAACTTCGGTGATGCCGCTGGAACCCGGGTCGCGGCGCGGCAACAGGGTGATCGGCGGAACCGGCGTGTGGGAATCCGGTGGGACAGCCGTGTGAGCGCCGTTGTGGGTGGACGTCGTCGCCACGTCGGCGTCCCGCAGGGCGGCCTCGCCGCCGGGGTCCGTCGTCGCCATCGCGTTGGCGAGTTGGGTGCTCGGGGAGGACACGCCCCGGGCCCGCGCTCGCGCTGCGGCCGCCCGCGAGGCGGCGCCCACGAGCACCGTCGCCGGTAGGTAGATCTCCGCCGTCGTACCGGTCGCCGCCTCGTTGGGACCCGGACCGCGCAGCCCGACCCGGATGCCGTGCCGGGCGGCGATCCGGCCGACCACGAACAGCCCCATGTGGCGGGCATTGTCGGGGGTGACCTCGCCCCCGGCCTGCAGCCGCATGTTGGCGATGCGCCGATCCGCGTCGTTCATGCCCAAACCGGCGTCGGCGATCCGCACCAGCACCCCGCCGTCGCCGCCGGGCGCCCCGGAGATCCGCACCGACGTCGTCGGCGGCGAGTAGCGCAGGGCGTTGTCGATCAGCTCGGCGAACAGATGGATGGCACCACCGGCGGCCGCACCGATCAGCGTGGACTCGGGTACGCGCGCGATTTCGACGCGGCGGTAGTCCTCGACCTCGGAAACGGCGGCGTTGATGACCGTCGCGAGCGGCACCGGCTCGCGCTGGTCGCGCGCCAGCTGCGCGCCCGCCAGCACCAGCAGGTTGGCGCTGTTGCGGCGCAGCCGGGCGGCCAGGTGGTCCAGCCGGAAGAGGCTGTCGAGGCGGTCGGGATCCTCCTCGTTGCGTTCCAGTCGGTCGATGAGCTGCAGCTGCTGGTCGACCAGCGACCGGCTGCGCCGCGACATGGTCTCGAACATGTCGTTGACCAGCAGCCGCAGGCGCGCCTCGTCGCCGGCGAGCAAAAGGGCCTGGGTGTGCAGTTCGTCGACGGCGTGGGCGACCTGGCCGATTTCCTCGGTGGTGTACACCGGCAACGGCTGCGGGATCGGCTCGGCGCCACCGCCTTTGACCAGCGCGACCTCTTCCTCGAGGTCGGTGTGCGCGACTTTGAGGGCGGCGTCGCGCAGCACCCGCAGCGGCACGACGAGCGCGCGCGCCACCAGCAAGACGATGGCCAGCGCGACCACGATGGCGGCCAGCACCAGGATGCTGTCGAGGATGGCGGCGCGGCGCCGATCATCGGCCTGGGCGTGCACCGACTTGGTCACCGACGCGGTGGCGTCCTTGATGACCTGTTCGGCGATCCCGTCGGTGGTCCGTATCGAACGCAGCAGCTCGGGATTGTCGACCAGCGGGCTGGCGGGGTCGGACATCATCGCCATCCGGGTCACCATTTGCTGCTGCAGCGTCTTGGCTTCCGGCGAGCCCGCACCCAGCACTTCGCTCATCCCGAACAGCGTCGACGGCTCGGTACCCGCCAGGGTGATCATCGAGGTGCGCAATTGCGGCTCGGGCAGGTCCGCGCCCCGGGTGACCAGCATCTCCTGCATGGTCATCTGCCCGCGGGCCCCGACCGCGCGGCTCAGGCCCTGTGCCTCGGCGCGGATCTTCTCGTCGTCGACCCGGACCGACGCGTTGATGACGTCCTCGGCCGTCAACAGCAGCGGCGCATAGGTCGTCACTCGCTCCCGCAAACCGATGCTGTTGTCGGCCACCTTGCTCAACAGCGCCTGCCCGCCGTTGAGCAGGTTGGTCACCGCCGACCGGACGTCGGGAGTCACATCGGTGTCGGCCAGCCGCGCCGCGAGCTCGCCCTTGCGGGCCTCGAAGTTCTTCTTCGCGCCTTCCTGGTCGCGGTTGGCCGAGCTCGCCATCAGCGCGACGTCGAGCGCGGACATGTACTTGGTGATCGCCGGTAGGACGTCGGCCCGGGCCGCGGCCAGCCGCAGGCCGCTGGAGTTGGCCATCGCGGCGTTGACGCGCAACGCGGCGAAAAGCGACGCCAAAACCAGCGGGACCAGCACGATCGCCAGGACTTTCCACCGCACCGGCCAGTTGGTCAGCGACCAGGCCGGCGGACGCTTGACCGGCGCCGCGGCGGCGGGGGCGTCGGCGAACTCGGGGGGAACCGCCTCGACCGAGTCGGCCGGGCGGGCGAACATGGTCACGTGATCGCGGCCGCACGAAGGGCCGCTGCGCTGACATTCAGCGCTGAACAAAAGAGCCTCATGAAACTTCCTGCTTTATTCGCACCCACCCCGCACAGAAAGGCGCGAGCGGAAAACGCCTGGCAATCCGACGAGTATGACAGCCCAAGCCTCAGGTCACCAGAATTGTTACTGAGCAGACAGAGCCCTTTAAGGTTTCTGCCTACACCGACGAGCAAATCTGGCAAACACGGCGGGTCGGCGGCGCGAACGGTTTTGCAATGATCGGCAGATGTTTCGGCTGCTGTTCTATAGCCCGCGCATCGCCCCCAACACCGGCAACGCCATCCGGACGGCGGCCGCCACCGGCACCGAATTGCACCTGGTCGAGCCGCTGGGTTTCGATCTGTCCGAGCCCAAGCTGCGGCGGGCCGGGCTGGATTACCACGACCTGGCGTCGGTCACCGTGCACCCGTCGCTGCCGGCGGCGTGGGACGCGCTGCTGCCGGCGCGGGTGGTCGCGTTCACCGCGCACGCGAGCACCTCGTTCGCCGACATCGGTTACCGGCCCGGCGACGTGCTGATGTTCGGGCCGGAACCCGACGGACTGGACGCGGCGACCCTGGCCGACCCCCACGTCACGCAGCAGGTTCGCATCCCCATGCTGGCCGGCCGGCGCTCCCTGAACCTTGCCAACGCGGCCGCGATCGCCGTGTACGAGGCCTGGCGGCAGCACGGCTACTCGGGCGCGGTCTAGACGCGGTCGATCAGCCGGTGCGTTTGCGCGGAGCGGCCGAGCGGGGGGGCCGACCACGCATGTGATCGCGGACGCGACTCATGAGCTCGCCGAGGATCTGCGCGTCCTGATCGGACAGTGAGCCGTACAGGAGGTCGCGCACGACCTGGATGTGGCCGGGTAGAACCTTGGCGACAAGGGCTCGACCCGCCTCGGTGATCTCGACGCCCGTGGCGCGCTTGTCATGGGTACTGACTTGGCGGGTGATGAGCCCCGCCTTTTCCAGCAGTCCCGCCTGATGGGTCAGGCCGCTGCGGCTAAAGACCACGCCATCGGCGAGCTCAGTCATGGTGAGCGGTTGGCCGGCGTCGACCAGTTTGGCCAAGACCTCGAACTGCACGTAGCTGAGGCCGCCCTCGGCCTGCAACTGCTGTCGCACGGCGTACTGGAGCAAGCTGGTCGCCTCGGTCAGGGCGAAGTAAGTGCGCAGTTGCACGGGCTTGAGGCCTTCGGCCATCCCGTCATCTTAATGTTTCAACATCGAAGCAATGAGACGACGGTCACAGCCGTCCTCGGAATTGCTTCGATATTGAAGCAAGTTCCTCCAGGCATAACTGCTTCAACATCGAAGCAATCAAGGAAGGACAAATTCATGAAGGCTGTGCGATACCACCGATACGGCGATAGCGACGTTCTGCGGTACGAGGAGGCGCCGCGACCGGTGCCGGGCCCGCGGCAGGTGCTGGTGAAAGTGGCCGCCACCTCGTTCAATCCGGTGGATGCCGGCATCCGCGGCGGCTACCTGTCCGAGGTGTACGAAATCAGCTTCCCGCACATCCCCGGCGTCGACGTCGCGGGCACAATCGCCGAACTCGGTGACGGGGTTCAGCGATGGAACGTCGGCGATGCGGTCGTGGCGTTTCTGCCGCTGGATGCCGATGGCGCCGCCGCGGAGTACGCGATAGCGCCGGCCGAGTCGCTGGCCGCCGCACCGCAGTCGCTGGATCTAGCGGATGCGGCTGCGCTGCCGGAGCCCGCATTGACGGCGTGGCAAGCGCTGTTCGAGATCGCCGGTTTGACGGCGGGGCGGACGATCCTGATCAATGGCGCGTCAGGTGCGGTCGGCGGCTATGCGATTCAGTTGGCCAAGCAGGCCGGTGCCGTCGTGACCGCGACCGCAAAGACGCGTGACGCCGAACGTCTGCGCGCCCTGGGCGCCGACCGGATCGTCGACTACATCGACTACACGCACTCGCCGATCGACGTCGATGGTGCACCGTTCGACGTGGTGCTCAACCTGGTCAGCACCACCGACGAGCAGACCGAAGCCCTCATCGGCATCGTCGCCGACGGCGGCTGCCACGTCGGCACCATGACTTCCGGCCCGGAAAACCCCGGCCGCCGCGTCCGCACGCAACGGGTCTTCGTCCGAAGTGACGCCGCGCAGCTGGCCGAGCTGGTCAGCCGCGTCGACGCCGGGCAACTGCGCATCGACGTCGCCGACCGGCGCCCGCTCGACCAGGCCGCAGCCGTGCATACCGATTCCGACGCGGGCCGCCTGCACGGCAAGACCATCCTCCTGCCGGTCGACCCGTAACCCGGTGAGTCCCGCGCGAGGGTCTACCAGGTGTTCCAGTGCGTGAGGCTCTCGGCGGGCAGCCGCTTGGCCCGCCGGAAGTCGGTGCCTTTGGTGTAGGCGATCGGGAACAGCCCGCCCTGGCTGTACCGGTCGTAGGGGATGCCGAGCACTTCGGCGGCCTGCTTTTCGCCATCGCGCAGCAGGTGCAGCGTCGTCCAGCAGGAGCCCAGGCCGCGGGAGCGCAGCGCCAGGCAGAAGCTCCACACCGCCGGGAACAGCGACGCCCAGAACGACACGCCGCCCAGCGGCGTCTTGTCCTCGCGGCCTTCGATGCAGGGAATCATCAGCACCGGCGCCTCGTGCATGTGCTCGGCCAGATAGGTCGCGGAATCCCTCACCTTGCCCATCCGCTCACCGCGGGTATCCCCCTCGGCGTACTCGGGTGACGGCGAGGCGAGGTAGCCGCGGGCATTTTTCAGGTAGATGTCGCCGATCGCCTTCTTCTTCTCGGCGTCCTCGACAAAGACCCACTGCCATCCCTGCGAGTTCGAGCCGGTGGGCGCCTGCAGCGCCAAGTCGAGGCATTCCATCAACACCTCGCGGGATACTGGCTTGTCGAAATCGAGGCGCTTGCGGACCGAGCGGGTGGTGGTGAGAACTTCGTCGACGGACAGGTTGAGGGTCATGGGTGGAGACTACCTGCGGGCTAGATTCGTGCCATGAGCGTCGAACTGACACAAGAGGTTTCCAGCAGGCTTATCTCCGACCACTACGGGTGGCTGACGACCGTCGCGAAATCGGGCCAACCGGTGCCGCGGCTGATCTGGTTCTACTTCGACGGCGCCACGCTGACGGTGTACTCGATGCCGCAGGCGGCCAAGGTGGCACATATCAAGTCGCACCCCAAGGTGAGCCTCAACCTGGATTCCGACGGCAACGGCGGCGGCATCATCGTGGTCGGCGGCGTCGCCACGGGTGGACGCCACCGACGTCGACTGCCGCGAGGATGAGCCGTACTGGGCAAAGTACAGCGAGGAGGCCGCGAAGTTCGGCCTGGCCGAGGCGATGGGCTCCTACAGCACCCGGCTGACCATCACCCCGACCAAAGTGTGGACGACGCCAACGGGCTGAATCAGCGGAAGTCACGCGAGCGCGAGCCGACCGCCAAGGTGATGCGGCCCAACCGCTCGGCCACGACAGTGACTGCGCCACTGGCGTTTTGGACTTGGCCGCGCACCAGCAGTGCCGGCGCCGTATTGGCCAGCTTGCGCTGCCGGGCCCACACTCCCGGCGTGCAGAGCACGTTGACCATCCCGGTCTCGTCCTCGAGATTGAGGAAGGTCACCCCTTGGGCCGTCGCGGGTCGCTGCCGATGGGTCACCGCGCCGGCGACCAGCACGCGGTCGCCGTCGGGCACGCTCAGCAGCCTCTCGGCGGGAACCACACCCATCGCGTCGAGGTCATCCCGCAGGAACTGCGTCGGATAACTGTCCGGCGAGATCCCGGTGGCCCACACGTCGGCGGCCGACAGCTCCAGCTCACTCATCCCCGGCAGCGCCGGAATGTGCGACGACGACCCCACGCCGGGTAACCGGTCGGGCCGCTGAGTGGCCGCCGCCCCGGCCGCCCACAAACCCTCGCGGCGGGACATCCCGAAGCAGCCCAGCGCCCCGGCCGTCGCCAGCGCTTCGGTCTGCGGCACGGATAGCTGGAGCCGGGCCGTCAGATCCAGCAGAGAAGCGAACGGGCCGTGGGCTTTTCGCTCCTCGACCAGCTGTTCGGCGAGATCGTCGCCGATATGACGGACGGCGCCCAAACCCAGCCGCACCTCCGTCCCGGAGTTCTCACACGTGGCGTGCGCCAGGCTGGCGTTGACACACGGACCGTGCACCACCACCCCGTGCCTGCGCGCATCGGCCACCAGCGACTGCGGGGAATAGAAACCCATCGGCTGTGCGCGCAGCAGTGCCGCGCAGAACGCCGCCGGGTGGTGCAGCTTGAACCACGACGAGTAGAACACCAGCGACGCGAAGGACAGCGCGTGGCTTTCCGGGAAGCCGAAATTGGCGAATGCCTCCAGCTTTTCGTAGGTCCGCTCGATCACTTCGTCGGTGGCGCCGTGCAGCGCGCGCATGCCGTCGTAGAACCGGCCGCGCAGGCGTCGCATGCGCTCGGCCGAACGCTTGGATCCCATGGCGCGCCGCAGCTGGTCGGCCTCGGCGGCCGAGAAGCCGGCGCAGTCGACCGCGAGCTGCATCAGCTGCTCCTGAAAGAGCGGAACCCCCAGCGTCTTTCGCAGCGCCGGTTCCATGGAGGGGTGGTCGTAGACGACGGGGTCGATGCCGTTGCGCCGCCGGATGTAGGGGTGTACCGACCCGCCCTGGATGGGCCCGGGACGGATCAGCGCCACCTCCACCACCAGGTCGTAGAACTCACGCGGCCGCAGCCGCGGCAACGTCGCCATCTGCGCCCGCGACTCCACCTGGAACACGCCGATGGAATCGGCGCGCGCCAGCATCTCGTACACCGCCGGTTCCGAGAGATCGAGCCTGGCCAGATCGACCTCGATGCCCTTGTGCTCGGCCACCAGGTCCTTCGCATAGTGCAGCGCCGAGAGCATGCCCAGCCCGAGCAGGTCGAACTTCACCAAACCGATTGCCGCGCAGTCGTCTTTGTCCCATTGCAGAACGCTGCGGTTCTCCATGCGGGCCCACTCCACCGGGCACACGTCGGCGATCGGACGGTCGCAGATCACCATGCCCCCGGAGTGGATTCCCATGTGCCGCGGCAGGTTCCGGATCTGGGTGGCCAGGTCGATCACCTGCGGCGGAATGTCTTCGATGTCGGGCGAGTCGGCCAGCCCGTTCCAGCTGCTGACCTGCTTGCTCCACGCGTCCTGCTGCCCCTGCGAGAAACCCAGCGCGCGGGCCATGTCGCGCACCGCGATTCGCCCCCGGTAGGTGATGACGTTGGCGACCTGTGCGGCGTAGTCCCGGCCATATTTGTCGTAGACGTACTGGATGACCTTTTCGCGCTGGTCAGATTCGATGTCCATGTCGATGTCGGGCGGACCGTCACGGGCGGGCGACAGGAAGCGCTCGAACAACAGCTCGTTGGTCACCGGGTCCACCGCGGTGACGCCGAGGGCATAGCAGACCGCGGAGTTGGCCGCCGATCCCCTGCCCTGGCACAGGATGTTGTTGTCCCGGCAGAACCGGGCGATGTCGTGCACCACCAGGAAGTATCCCGGAAACTGCAGTTGTGCAATGACTTTCAGCTCGTGTTCGATCTGGGAGTAGGCTCGCGGCGCGGCCTCGGCCGGTCCGTAACGGTCGCGCGCCCCGGCCATCACCAGCTGCCGCAGCCAGCTGTCCTCGGTGTGCCCGTCGGGCACGTCGAACGGCGGCAGCTGCGGGGCGATGAGCGCCAGCCCGAACGCACACTGCTCGCCAAGCTCGGCCGCGGCGGTCACCGCCTTGGGCCGCTGCGCGAACAGCCGGGCCATCTCCTCGCCGGAGCGCAGATGCGAACCACCCAGTGGGGCCAGCCATCCCGCGGCGGAATCCAGCGACTGCCGGGCCCGGATCGCCCCCATCGCCATGGCCAGCCGGCGCCGCGACGGCCCCGCGAAGTGCGCGCCGGTGGTGGCGACGACACCGACACCGAACCGCGGCGCGAGTGCGGCCAGCGCTTCGTTGCGTTCGTCGTCGAGCGGATGACCGTGATGGGTCAACTCGATGCTGACCCGCGCCGCGCCGAACCGGTCCACCAGGTCGGCCAGCGCGCGGGCCGCCGCGTCCGGGCCGCCGTCGGAAAGCGCTTGGCGCACATGGCCTTTGCGGCACCCGGTCAGGATGTGCCAGTGCCCGCCCGCCGCCTCGGTCAGCGCGTCGAAGTCGTAGCGCAGCTTGCCCTTCTCGCCGCCGGCCAGATGCGCAGCGGCCAGCTGCCGCGACAGCCGACGGTAGCCCTCCGGGCCACGGGCCAGCACCAGCAGATGCGGGCCGGGCGGATCGGGCTCCTCGGTGCGGGCGACGGGCGCGAAAGACAGTTCGGCGCCGAAGACGGTACGCACGTCGAGTTCCGCGGCCGCTTCGGCGAACCGCACCGCCCCGTACAGCCCGTTGTGGTCGGTCAATGCCAGAGCGCGCAGATCCAGCCGGGCCGCCTCCTCGACCAGCTCCTCCGGCGTGCTGGCCCCGTCGAGGAAGCTGTACGCCGAATGCGCGTGCAGCTCGGCGTAGGCGACGGACGAGCGGACCCTCCGGTTGTCGTCCGGCGGCTCATACGCCCCGCGCTTGCGCGACGTGGGGACATCTCCCCCGGCTTCGAAAGCCGGCTCGACCGGGGCCGGGCCACCCGCACGGCGCGGCTTGCCATCGAGCACCCGCTCCATTTCCGCCCAACTCGGCGGCCCGTTGAACCAGCCCACGCCCCGAGTATATCGAATGTATGTTCGATACCGCTCCGTGAGAAGGTTGGTCGTGCGCAAGTTGGGGCAGGTCATCATCGACCCGCGCCGCCATGACGCGGTGCTGTTCGACCTCGACGCGGTGGTGACGGCCGAGGGCAGCGCGGCGGACGCGGCGGTGACGCTGATCCGGCTGCTGCACGAGGTCGGTGCCGGCACCGCCGTTTTTTCCCACCACCCCGACCGCCGAGACGCGCTGGCTAAGGCCGGGATCGGCGATCTGGGTGACGTGCACGTGGCCGGCCCGGCCGAGGCGGCCGGCGAGCTGGGCGCGCGACCCGGTCGGTGCGTCGTCGTCGCGCACGACGCGGCCGGCGTCACGGCCGGGAGCGACGGCGGATTCGCGTTGGTCATCGGGGTCGACCCCACGGGTCACCGCGACGAGCTACGCCGGTTGGGCGCCGACGCGGTCGTGGCCGGGCTACAGGAAGTGACCGTGCGGACCGGGGACCGACGGCTCTCGCAGCTTCCCGACGCGTTGCAGGCCCTCGGCCTGGCCGCGGGCCTGACCGCCCGGCAGCCGGCGGTGTTCTTCGACTTCGACGGCACGCTGTCGGACATCGTCGACGATCCGGACGCGGCCCGGCCGGCCGCCGGCGCGGCCGAGGCGCTGCGGAAATTGGCCGCGCACTGCCCGGTCGCGGTGCTGTCCGGCCGCGACCTCGCCGACGTGACCGAGCGGGTCGGCCTGCCCGGCATCTGGTATGCGGGCAGCCACGGTTTCGAGCTGACCGCACCCGACGGAACGCATCACCAAAACGACGCGGCTGCGGCGGCCATACCGGTGCTGGAGCGCGTCGCCGGCCAGCTGCGCGACCAGCTCGGGTCGCTTCCCGGTGTTGTGGTGGAGCACAAGCGATTCGGCGTGGCGGTGCACTATCGCAACGCCGCCCGCGATCGCGTCGGGGAGGTGACGGCGGCGGTGCGCGCGGCGGGTCAGCGCCACGCCCTGCGCGTGACCACCGGCCGCGAAGTCATCGAGTTGCGCCCGGACATCGATTGGGACAAGGGGAAAACCCTTCGGTGGGTGATCGACCACCTGCGCCACGCCGGGCCTCACGCGGGCGCGAACCTGACGCCCATCTATCTCGGCGACGACATCACCGACGAGGACGCGTTCGACGCGGTGCGCCACGACGGCGTCCCAATTGTGGTGCGGCACACCGACGATGGTGACCGCGCCACCGCGGCGCTGTTCGCGCTGGACAGCCCCGCGCGGGTCACCGAGTTCACCGACCGGCTGGCGCGTCAGCTCAGCGACGCGCACGTGGGCTAGCCGACCAGCTAGCCGTCGACGTATTCCACCGCGCCGTCGTCCAGCACCACGCGCGCCGGGTTGCCTTCGGCGCCGGAAGCCTCGGTGCGGAACACCGCCTTGCCCGGCTCGGTCCGCCAGATCAGCGTGGTCAGCGTCTCGCCGGGAAACACCGGCGAGCTGAACCGCGCATCGATCGAGGTGACGTTGGCGGCGACGCCCTTGCCGAGCTCGGCGACCAGCGCCCGGCCCGACACTCCGTAGCTGCACAGCCCGTGCAGGATCGGCTTGGGGAACCCGGCCAGCTCACGGGCGAACCACGGGTCGCTATGCAGGGGGTTGCGGTCACCGGACAGCCGATAGATCAGCGCCTGGTCCTCGCGGGTGGGCAGCGGGATCCGGGCGTCGGGCTCGCGGTCCGGAAATTCCGGCGCGACTGGCCGCTGACCCGGCTGCCCCCCGAAACCGCCCGCGCCCCGGATGACGAAGGTGGTCGACGCTTCGGCGATCAGCGTCCCCGAGTCCGGGTCCGTACCGCGAGAGCGCAGCATCACGACCGCGTTCTTGCCCTCGCCCTTGTCCTGAATGTCGGTGACTTCGGAGACCACCGACAGCTTTCCCGCCGCCGGCAGCGGCGCATGCAGCCGGATGCCCTGCGATCCGTGTAAAAGCATGGCCCAGTTGAACTTTCCGATCTTGCCCGCCGCCCCGAACGCCGGGCAGCAGATCACCGCATAGGTGGGCAGCACTTGTTGGGGGGTGTCGTGGCTGTTCTCGGTGGTGAACGACAAGTCGTCGATCCCGCAACCGACGCCGAGGGCATACAGCAACGTGTCCCGGTCCGTCCATTCGAAGGTCATCGGTTCGGTCACCGCACCGACGGCACTCGGATCAATCGCCATACGAGCATCCTCTCCCGTGGAAATTCGGCCTTTTTCTGCACTCAACCATCGCAAACCCTTCCCACCGACACGGTGGGCAGGGCAGGCTATCGCCATGCGCACTCGCAGCATGATCTGGAAGGCGGCCAGCGTACTTGCCGCAACGGTAATCGTCGGTGCCTGCGGCGGCTCGGCGCAGGCGCACAGCATCACCCTGACCTTCATCCGCAACGCGCAGTCCCAGGCGAATGCGGACGGGGTCATCGACACCGGTATCCCCGGCCCCAGCCTCACCGCCGAGGGCAAGGGGCAGGCACAGCAACTGGTACACCAGGCCGGCCACAACCAGTTCGACAGCGTCTATGCCTCGGAGATGGCGGAAGCCCAGCAGACCGCCGGGCCGCTGGCCAGTGAACTAGGCAAGCAGGTCGAGGTGCTGAACGGCCTGCAATCGATCAATGCCGGCTGGTACAACGGCAAACCCGAAACGATGTCAAGCTCGACGTACATGCTGGCGCCGGCGGACTGGATCAACGGCGACCTGCAGAACAGCATCCCGGGGTCGGTCAGCGGCAAACAGTTCAACGACCAGTTCACCGCCGCGATCCAGAAGATCTACAACAGCGGCCACCACAGCCCGGCGGTGTTCTCGCAGGGCACGGCGATCATGGTCTGGACGCTGATGAACACGAAGAACGCCAAGACCAGCCTGCTGAGCAGCCATCCCCTGCCGAATATCGGGCGCGTGGTCGTCACCGGCAACCCGGTGGACGGCTGGACGCTGGTGGACTGGGACGGCATCCGCAACTTCACGGCCTGAGCGACGCCTGGCCGCCCGAGAGCGGTACAGATCACGGTTGACGTGCGCCGCACCAACCGCCACGATGGCTGCATGCGGTATGTCGTTACCGGCGGTACCGGGTTTATTGGTCGCCGCGTCGTAGCTCGCCTGTTGGACGAGCGCGCCGATGCCGAGGTGTGGGTGCTGGTCCGCCGCCAGTCGCTGGGACGCTTCGAGCGCCTCGCCGCGCAGTGGGGGGAGCGGGCGAAACCACTGGTCGGCGAGCTTCCGGAGCTGGCACTCAGCGACGAGACCGTGGCGGAGCTGGGTCGAGTCGCCCACGTCGTACACTGCGCGGCGATCTACGACCTCACCGCCGGCGAGGCCGCGCAGCGGGCCGCCAACGTGGAGGGAACCCGCGCCGT
>NZ_MBEM01000010.1:0-14314 GCF_001954045.1 Mycobacterium sp. SP-6446
TTCGACGGTGGGCCGCTTGCGCTCGTCGGGCAGGTCGATCTCGCCCAGCCCGATGCGGTTCTGCAGGTGTCGGGCCCCCGGTCAGGCGGCCGGAGGCCGACGATTCCGATGCGGCCACCGAGAAGCTGAACGCCCGCGGACAGGGCGATCCCGGCGAGCCGGGCGACAATGGCGACAACTCGCGCCCGCGCCGCCGCGGCGGCGGCGGTCTGTCCGCGCAGGATCTGCTGCGCCGCGAAGGCCGGCTGTAGAACCTCGGCCCTCAGGCCGACTGTTCGTCGGCGCTGTCCGGCTCCGCCTGGACGATGCCCCCGTCCTCGTCCTCCTCGGTCTGCCTCTCGGCCTCGGCGGATGGATCGGGCGCGAGCAGCACCTGCATCGCGTTGTTGAGGAACGCGACCGTCGGCACCGCCAGCAGAGCGCCGACGATTCCCGCGAGCACGCCGCCGGTCGAGATGGCCAGCACCACCGCCAGCGGATGAATGGACACCGCGCGACCCATCACCAGCGGCTGCAGCAAATGGGCTTCGAGTTGGTTGACCGCAATCAGCAAACCCAGGGTGATTAGCGCGTAGACGATCCCCTTGGCCAGCAGGGCGACCACCACGGCCAGCAGGCCCGAGACCAACGCACCGATCAGCGGGATGAACGCGCCCAGGAAAACGATCGACGCCAGCGGCAGCGCGAGCGGGATGCCCATGATCGCCAACCCTGTGCCCACGCCGGCTGCGTCGGTCAGCGCCACCAGGAACGTGGCCCGCACGTAGCCGATCAACGACCCGTATCCGGCGCGGCCGGCCGCCATTACCCGCTGACGGGCGTCGGCCGGGAAGATCTTGATCACGTACTGCCAGATGTTGCGGCCGCCGTAGAGGAAGAAAATCAGCGTGAACAGCACCAACACCGCCGCGGTGACCAGCTCGGTGACAGTGGCGGCCGTGGACAGGGCGCCGCTGGTCAGCTTGGACTGATTGTTGTGCAGCGCCTGGATCGCGGCGTTTCCCGCGTTGTCGATCTGCTCGCCGCGCAGATGCGCGGGCCCTTCGATCAGCCACCTGCGGGTGGAGTCGATGCTGCGCTCCACCTGCTTGGTCAGGTCGGGCAGCCCGTAGATGAACTGGATGATGACGAACGACAGGATGCCGCCCAGGATCGCGAAGCCGCCCAGCAAGACCAGCGCCACCGCGCCACCCCGCGGCAGCCCACGCCGGTCCAGCCAGTCGACCGCCGGCACCAGCAACGCGCTGATCATCAAAGCCAGCAACACCGGGACGACGATGATTTCGAGCTTTTTCACGACCCACAGCAGGGCGACCACCGCGGCCAGGATGACGAGCAAGCGCCAAGACCAGGCCGCGGCCTTGCGGACAAGCGGTTCGACCGCGGCGTCGTCAGGGTTTGCTGGCATTTGGCCAGCCTATCCACCGGGGGCCTTCGCCAAACGCCGCCGCACGCGTCCGCGGGTCGGGCCCGGACCACCCGGGCGGCACGATCCGGTTACGGCCCTAGAACGACCCTGACACGTTCGGAGCTTCGCCTCGATTGTGGCGCCACCTGCACGGTTACCCTGATGCACGTGTCGCCGGACGCACCCGCCCGCAAGGTCGACTTCCCACGCCAAGACACCGCGCGCGGGAAGTACTGGTGGCTGCGCTGGCTGGTGCTCTCCATCGTCGCGGTCGTGCTAGCCGTCGAGATCGCACTCGGATGGGACCAGCTGGCCAAAGCCTGGACGAGCGTCTACGAGGCCAACTGGTGGTGGCTGCTCGCCGCGGTGGCAGCGGCCGCCGCGTCGATGCACAGCTTCGCCCAGATCCAGCGGACGCTGCTGAAATCCGCCGGAGTTCACGTCAAACAACTGCGGTCGGAGGCCGCGTTCTACGCCGCCAACTCGCTGAGCACCACGCTGCCCGGCGGGCCGGTGCTGTCGGCCACCTTCCTGTTCCGTCAGCAGCGGCTCTGGGGCGCCTCGACGGTGGTGGCGTCGTGGCAGCTGGTGATGTCGGGTGTGCTGCAGGCCGTGGGGCTGGCGCTACTCGGCCTCGGCGGCGCGTTCCTGCTCGGCGCGAAGAACAACCCGTTCTCGCTGCTGTTCACGCTCGGCGGCTTCGTCGCGTTGCTGCTGCTCGCCCAGGCGGTGGCGTCGCGGCCGGAGCTGATCGACGGCATCGGCAGCCGGGTCTTGTCGTGGGTCAACTCCATTCGGGGGCGGCCGGCCGACTCCGGTCTGGAGAAGTGGCGCGCGACGCTCATGCAGCTCGAATCGGTGAGCCTGGGCCGCCGCGACTTGGGCGTGGCCTTCGGCTGGTCACTGTTCAACTGGATCGCCGACGTCGCCTGCCTCGGCTTCGCCGCGTATGCGGCGGGCGACCACGCATCGGTGGCCGGCCTGACTGTCGCCTACGCGGCCGCCCGCGCGGTCGGCACGATCCCGCTGATGCCGGGCGGGCTGCTGGTCGTCGAGGCGGTGCTGGTGCCGGGCCTGGTGTCCAGCGGCATGTCGCTGCCCAGTGCCATCTCGGCGATGCTGATCTACCGGTTGATCAGCTGGTTGCTCATCGCCGCGGTCGGCTGGGTGGTGTTCTTCTTCATGTTCCGCACCGAAAACATCGCAGACTCGGACGACGACGAACCGATCACCGGGCCGCTACCCGTCGTGCGGCACCCCGGCGACCCCGCCGCCGACCCGACGGAGACGGCCCTGCAGGGACCGCTGCCGCCGCCCGATCGAGATCCGGAAAGCGGCGCCTAGCCGACCCCTCAGCCGACGTTGTTCGCCCGCGGCGGAACACCCACCGGTCCGCTCGGGGTGCCTATCGTGACGCCCGGCAGCAGGGCGCCGCCCGGCGCGGGCGGGACCGGTCCCGTCGCGGCGGGTGGCCCACCCGTCGCACCCTGGGCCTGCTGCATGAGGCCCATCGCCTGCGGGAGCGTGATCGGCAGCTTGCACTGGGTCGAGACGTTGGTGAGCGGCTGCGCGATGGACGTCATGTCAAGGGCGACCTTGGGGTTGGCCTGGAGGTAGGACTTCATCGAGTCCAGCGATTGCGGGCCGGCCTGCTGCTGCAGCATCGTGGTCATCGCCTGGTTCGTCTCGGGATGCGCGTCCAGGTAGTCGCCCATCGACTTGGAGACCGAACCGATCGTCCGCGCGACTTCACTGGCCGCGCACGGGTCGCTGGCACCGGTCGCCGGCGGCCCCGCCACAACCGCGGCCGCGGCGCACGGCGCGGCGGCCGCGAGCACCACTGCCACGATCCTGCGGCGTCCGGTCGCGGTTGCTGTCCTCATGGATAACTCCTTTGAGTTTGCGAGGTCTCGCGATTTCTGACGCGTCGCAAACCGCTGCGATAGAGGGGCCGATTTCGCCGCGGAGTTCCCCGACCTCCGCGCGGCATGCGACATCCTGCCATCCCCGGTACCGGGGCTGCCAGTCGATGTGACCGACATCCCCGTTGATCACCGATTCACAACGGCTTCGCAGCGTCTTGGCAACTTCGGTGTCTGCGCAGCTCAGGAACCAGATAAGCGGCCGTGCTCCACAGCCTCCTGCGGTATTCTCGCCCTCACGCATTACGCGAGCAGACCGGGGAGACCGAAATCCAGCAGTTCATGATGCGCCTAAGCCGCAGCCTGCGCAGGCACCGCTGGTTGGTCTTCACAGGCTGGTTGCTGGCGTTGGTGCCGGCGGTCTATCTGGCCCTGACGCAGTCGGGAAATCTCACCGGCGGCGGTTTCGAGGTGGCCGGCTCCCAGTCGCTGGCGGTCCACGATCAGCTCGAGGAGCAGTATCACGAGCAGGGGGCGTCATCCCTGGCCCTGGTCGCCGCCCCGCGCCCGGACGCCAGCTACCAAGACATCAACGACGCGGTCGCGCAGCTGCGACAGATCGCCGGTGAGTTCCCCGGCGTCACGGAGGTGCCCAACCCCACCCAGCGGCCGCCGCAACCCGACCGGCCGTATGCGGTGTCGCTGCGGCTGGATTCGCGCAACTCCGGCACCAGCGACATCGCCAAGCAGTTGCGCCAAAAGGTGGGCATCAATGGCGACCAGTCCGGCCAGACCGCGAACGGCCGGGTGCGGCTCTACGTCATCGGGCAGGGCGCGCTCAGCGCCGCCGCGGCGGCAAACACCAAACACGACATCGCCAAGGCCGAACAGTGGAACCTGCCGATCATTCTTATCGTCTTGCTCGCGGTGTTCGGTTCGCTTGCGGCAGCGGCGATTCCGTTGGCCCTGGGCGTCTGCACGGTCGTCGTCACGATGGGCCTGGTCTACCTGTTGTCCGCGTACACGACCATGTCGGTGTTCGTGACGTCGACGGTGTCCATGTTCGGCATCGCGCTTGCCGTGGACTACTCGCTGTTCATTTTGATGCGCTTCCGCGAGGAGCTGCGTACCGGCCGTCAGCCGCGCGAAGCCGTCGATGCCGCGATGGCCACCTCCGGGCTGGCGGTGGTGTTGTCGGGGATGACGGTGATCGCGTCGCTCACCGGCATCTACCTGATCAACACCCCGGCGCTGAAGTCGATGGCCAGCGGGGCGATCCTCGCCGTTGCGGTGGCAATGCTGACGTCGGCGACCCTGACGCCGGCGGTGCTGGCGACCTTCGGCCGTTCGGCCGCCAAGCGCTCGGCCCTGCTGCACTGGTCGCGGCGGCCGGAGAGCACGCAATCGCGGTTCTGGAACCGCTGGGTCGGCTGGGTCATGCGCCGGCCGTGGATGTCGGCGCTGGCGGCCTCGGCCGTCCTGCTGGTCATGGCGGCACCGGCGACATCGATGGTGCTGGGCAATAGCCTGCTGCGCCAATTCGACTATTCCCACGAGATCCGCGCCGGGGTGGGCGCGGCATCCGAAGCGCTCGGACCCGGCGCGCTCGGCCCGGTTCAGGTGCTCGTCACATTTCCCGACGGCAGCGCCTCCGCACCCGAACACGGCCAGGCGCTCGCCGCGATCCGGCAACGAATGGCGCAGGCGCCAAAGGTCATATCGGTGGCGCCGCCGCAGTTCGCCGACGACAACAACAGCGCGTTGCTGTCCGCGGTGTTGTCGGTCGATCCCGAGGACATGAGCGCGCGGCACACCGTCGACTGGATGCGCGCGCAGCTGCCCAAGGAGCAGGGGGCGGCGCGGGTGGACGTCGGTGGTCCGACCGCGTTGATCAAGGATTTCGATGACCGCGTGTCGGCGACCGAGCCCGTGGTGCTGCTCTTCGTCGCGCTCATCGCGTTCGTGATGCTGCTCGTCTCGATCCACTCGGTGTTCTTGGCGCTCAAGGGCGTGCTGATGACGCTGCTGTCCGTCGCCGCCGCCTACGGCAGCCTGGTGATGGTGTTCCAGTGGGGCTGGCTGTCCGACCTCGGGTTCAGCCACATCAGCTCGATCGACAGCACGGTTCCCCCGCTGGTGCTGGCGATGACCTTCGGGTTGTCGATGGACTACGAGATCTTCCTGCTCACCCGCATCCGGGAACGCTTCCTGCGCACCGGAAACACCCGCGACGCGGTGGCGTACGGCGTGAGCACCAGCGCGCGCACGATCACCAGCGCCGCGCTGATCATGATCGCGGTGTTCATCGGCTTCGCGTTCGCGGGCATGCCGCTGGTGGCCGAGATCGGTGTGGCGTGCGCCGTCGCGATCGCGGTGGACGCCACCATCGTCCGGCTGGTCCTGGTGCCCGCGCTGATGGCGATGTTCGCCCAGTGGAACTGGTGGCTGCCCCGGTGGCTGTCCCGCGTCCTGCCGTCGGTGGACTTCGACAGGCCGCTGCCAGAGGTCGACCTGAGTGACATCGTGGTCATCCCCGACGACATCTCGGCGTTGACTGCGCCCAGCGCGGACCTGCGGATGGTCCTCAAGTCGTCGGCGAAACTGAAGCACTTGGCGCCCGACGCCATCTGCGTGGCCGACCCGCTGGCCTTCACCGGGTGCGGGCGCAACGGCAAGGCGACGGAACCCGGTCCCGAACAGGACAGCCGCGGCCGGGGCCCCGGCCAGATCCCCCCCCAGGTCGACATCTGCGACGATGCCGCGGGGATGGTCTCGGCCGATTCGACGGCCGGCACGAACGGCAATTCCAACGGCCCCTTGGGGGCCAAGAAGCTGGTCGGTGGACTGGCGTCACGCAACGGCATCGCCCGGGCGATCGCCGGGGGTGACCGGCCGGTTCATCCGGTAACGCTGTGGCGGGGACGGCTTTCGGTCGCCATCGACGCGCTGGAGACCGACCTCGACGCCGACGCGGGCGAGGCACCTCGCTACGCACGGCGCAGCCCGGTGGAGACCACCAACGTGCAATTGCCCACCGGGGACCGGTTGCTGGTCCCCACCGGTGCGGAGGCGCTGCGCCTCAAGGGCTACCTGATCATGTGCCGTAACAGCAGCCGCGACTACGCCGAATTTGCTGACATGGTGGACACGCTGGAAGCCGAAACCGCCGCGCTGGTCCTGGCCGGAATCGACAGGTATTACTGTTGTCAACCACCGAGGCAGCAATGGATTGCCACCCAGTTGGTCCGTCGGCTCGCAGATCCGCATCCGTCCGATTTCGATGAGCAGTGGACCGAACCAGACGCCAAGGCGGACTGGGAAGAGGTCCGGCAGCGCTGTCTGTCGGTGGCCGTCGCGATGCTGGAGGAGGCGAGGTGACGTTGGCAGCCGACCGACGCCCCACGCCGCCATCTCAGCGGCCGGCCCCTGAACAGCCCAAGCCCGGCGGTGATTCCGAGCAGGCGGTGGAGTTCTGGCCGACCTCGGCCATTCGCTCTGCGCTGCAGGGCGGGGACATCGACACGTGGAAGCGCATCGCCGGCGCGCTCAAGCGCGATCCGTACGGGCGCACGGCCCGTCAGGTCGAGGAAGTCCTCGAGGGCACCCGCCCGTATGGCATCTCCAAGGCGTTGTGGGAGGTCCTCGAGCGCGCCCGCGCCCACCTCGAGGCCAACGAACGCACCGAGGTGGCCCGCCACGTGCGTCTGCTGATCGACCGGTCGGGGCTGGCAGAACAGGAATTCGCCTCCCGCATCGGGGTGGAGCCCGAGGATCTGGCCGCCTATCTCGAGGGCAGCGAGTCCCCGTCGGCCTCGCTGATGATCCGCATTCGTCGCCTGTCGGACCGGTTCGTCAAGGTGAAATCGACCCGATCCGCCGAATCCAACTGATCAGCGGCCGTTGACCGGCACCACGTCGGACACCAGCCAATTGCCGTCGCGCTTGATCAGCGCCACCCGCAGTGCGGGCGCGGCCCGGCTGGGCGGCTGCCCGGGCGTGTTCTGGGTGACCCGAAGGATCACCGCCACGCTGGCAGCCGTCGGGCCGATGGCCTCGACTCCGGCCGCCAGCGTCGAGGCCTGTGCGGTCACGTTGCGCTGAGCCAGATCGGCGCTGGTCTTTTTGTATTGCTCCTTGAACGCGCCGGCCTGCTCGGGCACCATCATCGCCGCGGCCCGATCGATGGAACTCGTCGGCGCGCTCGGGGTGAACGACGCCATCGCCTCCGCCATCCCCGCGGCGACCTGCACCGCCTGCCGCGAGTCCTTCTTGAACTCGCGATCCGACGTCGTCCAGTGCGTGTATCCGGTCAGCACGGCCGCCGTCAGCGCGGCCGCGCACAACAACACGACGGCCAGCCGCAGCCCGGGGGCGTCGTCGTCGGTGCCGACGCTCACCGAATCGCGTCGCAGCAGCCAGAAGTTGACGCCGATGCCCTCGGCGATCAACACCAGCAGCACCGAGCATGCCGACACCCACCACAGCGGCCAGCCCAGGATGACGCCGATCATCAGCAACGCGCCGATTGCGACCAGCGGGGCCACGATGTCGAAAACCAAGAGCCGCCAGAGATTCCTCATCGGATCGACTCCAGCCCGGAAATCATCAGCTTGCCGTCCACATCGGACACCTCGAGCCGCAAATTCCAGTGCACCGTCTGGGGTTTGGCGCCGACGTTCTCGCTGACCGACGTGGCGGCCAGCATCACCGAGTCGGCGCGGCTGGCGAACGGCGGCAACTTGGTGGGCACTACCGGCTTGGGGGCACCGGGCTGGGGATCCAGGTCGTGGCGCACCGTTTCGATCGCAACGGCTTCGATCCGGCCGCTGCTCTGCGACTGCAGCTTTTCCACCACCTGCCGGTAGGGCTGCATGGCCGCGTCGAAGTCGGTATTGAGCTCACCGACCGTGCCGTCGTGCAGCTTCTGCAGGCTGGTGTCGATGTTCTTCGTGTTCATGTTGATCAGCACGCCGGTCCAGTCGGCGGCCGTCTGCATGACGCGGCTCAGGTAGCTGCGTTCGCCCACCTCGTCACGGTGTGCGTTCCAGATGAGCGCGCCGAGTACCACCGCGGCCACCGACAGCAGGCCGATCACGGTCGACGCGATGCCGTACGGAGAAAACATCCCGTCCGCCGCGGGTTCCTCGACGGAATCGTCGTCGGGTGCTTCGGTCTCCTCGGCGTCGGACATGGGCCGATCGTTGCACCCGAAAAGAGATGGAAGGATGGCGGGGTGACAGTAGAGGCCATCCGCTCGGGCATCGACCTGAGCTATGTCGACGAGAATGCCCGCCCCCAGGACGATCTGTTCGGCCACGTCAACGGCCGCTGGCTGGCCGAATACGACATACCTGCCGACCGCGCGACCGACGGCGCTTTCCGCCTGCTCTTCGACCAAGCCGAGGAGCAGGTGCGCGACCTGATCGTCGAAGCGAGCCGAGGCGGCGCGCCGCTCGGCACCGATGCACAACGCATCGGCGACCTCTACGCCAGCTTCCTCGACGAGGAGGCCGTCGAACGGCGGGGAACCCGGCCACTACTCGACGAGCTGGCCATCATCGACGACGCCGCCGACGCCGCGGCGTTGGCCGCCGCCCTCGGCGCCCTGCAGCGCACCGGGGTCGGTGGCGGGGTTGGGCTGTATGTGGATACCGATGCAAAAGACTCGACTCGATACCTGGTGCACGTCAACCAATCCGGCCTCGGATTGCCCGACGAGTCCTACTACCGCGACGAGCAGCACGCCGCGGTACTGGCCGCCTACCCGGGACACATCGCGCGGATGTTCGGGCTGGTGTACGGCGGTGATGCGGCCGACCACGCCGAGACCGCGGCCCGGATCGTGGCGCTGGAGACCAAACTTGCCGCCGCACACTGGGATGTGGTCAAGCGTCGCGACGCCGACCTCACCTACAACCTGCGCACCTTCACCGAGCTACAGACCGAGGGGCCGGGCTTCGATTGGGTCGGCTGGGTGACGGCGCTGGGCGGCACGCCAGAGGCCTTCGCGGAACTTGTTGTGCGCCAACCTGATTACCTCACCGCATTCGCCGCTCTCTGGCATGGCGAAGAACTCGACGACTGGAAGCGCTGGGCGCGGTGGCGGTTGATCCGCGCCCGGGCGGCCTGGCTGACCGACGCCATCGTCGCCGCGGACTTCGACTTCTACGGCCGCCTGCTGACCGGCGCCGAACAGATCCGAGACCGCTGGAAGCGGGCGGTGTCGCTGGTCGAGGGCCTGATGGGCGATGCGGTCGGAAAGCTTTACGTGCAGCGGCATTTCCCGCCGGACGCGAAGGCACGCATCGACGCGCTGGTGAAAAACCTGCAAGAGGCGTACCGGATCAGCATCAGCGAGCTGGACTGGATGACGCCGCAGACCCGCGAGCGCGCGCTGGCCAAGCTGGACAAGTTCACCGCCAAGGTCGGCTACCCGGCGAAGTGGCGCGACTACTCCAAGCTGGTGATCGACCGCGACGACCTCTACGGCAACTACCAGCGCGGCTACGCCGTCAACCATGACCGCGAGCTGGCGAAGCTGGGCGGTCCGGTGGACCGGGACGAATGGTTCATGACGCCGCAGACCGTCAATGCCTACTACAACCCCGGCATGAACGAAATCGTCTTTCCCGCAGCGATTTTGCAGCCCCCATTCTTCGACGCCAGGGCCGACGATGCCGCCAACTACGGCGGGATCGGCGCGGTGATCGGGCACGAGATCGGCCACGGTTTCGACGATCAGGGCGCCAAGTACGACGGCGACGGCAATCTCATCGATTGGTGGACCGACGACGACCGCGCCGAGTTCGGTGCCCGCACCAAGGCGCTCATCGAGCAATACGAGGCGTACACGCCGAGGGGACTCGACGGCGGCCACCACGTGAACGGCGCCTTCACCGTCGGCGAGAACATCGGCGACCTTGGTGGGCTGTCGATCGCGCTGCTCGCTTACCAGCTGTCGCTGAACGGACGGCCCGCTCCGGTCATCGACGGCCTGACCGGCGTGCAGCGGGTGTTCTACGGCTGGGCGCAGGTGTGGCGGACCAAATCCCGTGAGGCGGAAGCGATTCGGCGCCTAGCGGTGGATCCGCACTCCCCGCCGGAGTTCCGGTGCAACGGCGTCATCCGCAACGTGGACGCGTTCTACGACGCCTTCGACGTGACCGAGGACGACGCGTTGTTCCTGGAACCGCAACGTCGGGTCAGGATCTGGAACTGACCCCCGCCATCGCCTCGATCCTGGCGGGCACATGCTTGTGCCACGGCGTGCCGGCGTAGCTGTCACGCCATCGCGTGGACGTGAGCATGTTGGGCGCGATGCCGGGAACGACCGTGTGCCCGTCGTCGTCGATGTAGTCGAGGCCGAAACCGTTGGGCAGGGCCGCATGTCCGGGCAGCATGGTCTCGGCGATTTCGATGGTGGCCTCCGCGTTGCCGGCGGCCGTGCTGACCCGGGCCCGGCCGCCGTCGACGAGCCCTAGGGCCTGGGCGTCCTCCACGCTAACCCGTAACGCCCCGTCGGCGTCGCGTTTGCGCCAGGACGGGTCGCGGAAGATGTCGTTGGCGGTGTAGGCGCGCCGCTCGCCCACCGAGAGCACGATGGGGAACTCCGGCGTGGTCAGCCGCGGCGGTGCCGCGGTCAATGCCACCAAATCGGCCAGCATTTCGGGGATTTCCAGGGCGATCTTGTGATCGGCGTGGCCGATCAGCTCGAAGTCGTCCTCGTAGTTGTGGACGGTGAACGTGATTCCCGACGGGCTGTCGAGGATGGCGTCGAACAGCGCGTTGCCGTCGGCATGGCCGGCGCGACGCACCGCGTCGGGATAGGTCATCGCGGTCTTCTGGGCCAGCCCCCACAGCGCGGCCGCGCCGGCCAGTCCCTCCGGCAGCGTCGGCCCGAGGGTCTCGTAAAGCACATACGGAAGCAACTTCGCCACGGTCGGGTTGGTGGCCATCGCGCCGAGGAACGTCTCGGTGTAGGCCTGGCGCCCGCGCTGCGCGGCCTCGCGCAGGGGGCGCAGGTCCGCCTCGT
Organism: Mycobacterium sp. SP-6446; assembly: GCF_001954045.1. Classification (NCBI taxonomy): domain Bacteria; kingdom Bacillati; phylum Actinomycetota; class Actinomycetes; order Mycobacteriales; family Mycobacteriaceae; genus Mycobacterium; species Mycobacterium sp. SP-6446. The sequence continues at coordinate 11,303 of NZ_MBEM01000010.1, forward strand.
CGACGACGCCGAGCGCCCGCACCAGGCGCGCCCAGATCTCCGGTTCGGGCAGAGTGCCCGGCAAGGGCTCGAGCAGCGGCCGGCGCAACTGAAAGCCGTTGTGCGGGAACTCGAAATTGAAGAACGTGGCCTCGGGCTTTTCGAACTGGGAGGCCGCGGGCAGCACGTAGTGGGCCAGCCTGGCGGTCTCGGTCATCGCGACGTCGACGACCACCATCAGCTCCAGGCTCTGGAATGCCTCCCGGCACGCGGCCGAGTCGGCCAGCGAGTGGGCGGGGTTTCCGCTTTCGACGATCATCGCCCGGAATCGGTCCGGGTGATCGGTCAAAATCTCTTCGGGCACCGCATTGGCCGGGATCAGTCCGGCAATGATGGGTGCGCCGGTGACGGGAGTGCGGCCCGAGACCGTGCTGAACAGGGGTGCGAACGACGAATGCAGGTGCTGGCCACCCTTTTTCGCGAAATTGCCGGTGAGGATCCACAGCATCTTGTTCAGATAGGAGCACAGCGTGCTGTTGGGCCCCTGCTGGATGCCGAGGTCCTCGAACACGGCGACGCTGTCCGCGGCCGCGATGCGGCGCGCGGCCGCCCGAAGCAGCTCCTCGTCCACCCCGCAGCGCTGAGCGTAGTCGGCGACCGGGACCTCGCGCAGCGCGCTCCGCACGGCCTCGACTCCGCGCACGTGTTCCGCGAGAAACGCTTCGTCGCAAAGGTTTTCCTGGACCAGGACGCCGGCCAGGGCGGCCAGGCACCACGCATCGGTGCCGGGCCGCACCCGCAGGTGGAAGTCGGACATCTTCGCGGTGTCGGTGAGCACGGGATCGATCACGATCATCGACCGGTTCGGGTCTTTGGCGATCTCGTTGAGCACCACCCGGGCCCGGGGAAAGCTCTGTGACATCCAGGGGTTCTTGCCGACGAACACCGACACCTCGGCGTGCTCGAACTCGCCTCGCGTGTGACCGCCGTACAGCTGCGCGTCGACCCACGCTTCACCGGTCTTCTCCTGCGCCAACGCATTTGACCGATACCGCGACCCCAGCGCCTTCAGGAACGCGCCGCTATAGGCGCCGCCCAGGTGGTTGCCCTGCCCGCCGCCGCCGTAATAGAAGATCTTGTCACCGCCGTAGGTATCGCGGATGTGCTTGAACCCCTCGGCGATCTCGACAATGGCTGTGTCCCAGTCGATCTCCTCGAAGGTTCCGTCGGGACGGCGACGCATCGGAGACGTCAGGCGAGCGCGGTTGTTCTGGTAATGATCCAGTCGCAGCGCCTTGTTGCAGGTGTAGCCCTGCGACCCGGGATGCTCCTTGTCGCCGCGGATGCGCGCCAATGTGCGGTCCTCGACCTGCACGACGATGCCGCAGTTGCATTCGCAGAGAATGCATGCGGTGGGCTTCCATTCACCGGTCTTGTTGGCGGTCACTGCGGGTTCCCTTCTCTAGGTCTCGGCGCCCTCGGCCACCAGCAGGTTGCGCAGCTGGCGGTGCACGGCATCAAGCGGTGTCAGGTCGCGGCGCACGCGGGCCAGCACGATCGCACCCTCGAGCGCGGCCGTCGCCGTCATCGCCAGGTCGCGGGCGCGGTCCGGCGCAATGCCGTCGCTGATGAAGCGCTGCGCTATCAGGTCGTTCCAGCGGTCGAACACCGCGGCGGCGCGCTCGACCACCGGCGCCATGCGGTCGCGGTCCTGCTCGTCACCGGCTTCGACCGAGACGGCGACGATCGGGCATCCGGCGCGGAAATCGCTGTCGAGCAGCTGGCGTCGATACGTGTCGATCAGCGTGTCCAATAATTCGCTGCTGCTGTCCGGCTGGCTGATGAGGGCTACGACATGCTCGCCGGCGAAATCGACCGCCTCGCAGAGCAGTTGGGTCCGCCCGCCCGGGAAGTAGTGATAGGCCGAGCCGCGGGGCGCCCCGCTGTGCTCGAGGACGTCGGAGATCGCGGTGGCGTGCGCGCCGCGTTCCCTGATCAACAGCGCGGCGGAGACAACCATCCGCTCGCGGGGGCTTCGCATATGTATGATGCTATACATAACCGCCGGGCAAACGGAAGCCCCGCGAGCTGGGGCACTCCCCCAGAGGGGGACTGCTCGGTCCAGCCCCGCGAGCAGTTAGTTCATCCAGTCGGCGGAGCCGTCGTTCTTTTTGTAGTCGCCGCCGCTCGAGTTCTTCACGATGATCGGGTCACCGGCGCCGAAGTTGTCGAAGAACCACCTCGCGTTGGCGGGGCTGATGTTGATGCAGCCGTGGCTGACGTCGCGCTTGCCCTGGTCGTCCACCGACCAGGGGGCGCTATGCACGAAGTCGCCAACGTTGTCGAACCGGACGGCGAGTTCGACGGTCACCTTGTAGCCGTACGTCGAGTTGACCGGGACCCCGTAGGTCGACGAATCCATCACCACCGACGGCATCTTCTCCTGCACGTAGTACGTGCCGTTGGGAGTTTGGTGGTTGCCGGACGTCATGCCCATCGACATCGGGATGGTCTTCTCCACTGTGCCGTTGCGGGTCACGGTCAACTGGTGCGTGGCGTCGTCGGCGGTGGCGATCAGCGTGTCACCGGTGTGGAAGGTCGACACCGTGCCGCCCGCGTCGACGGTCACGGCGGTGTGTGCGGGCCAGAAGCTCAGCGGGCGCCACCGCAGCTGAGTGGGCGTCATCCAGTAGAACTTGCCGGGGACCGGTGGGACGGACGACACGTGCACGGCGTTGATCGCCGCGCCGGCGTCGTCGACCCGTCCGGGGAAGTTGATGATGATCGGCTGACCGACCCCCACCGTCGAGCCGCCGGCGGGCAGGATCTTCGGAGGCCCGAACGGCGCGGTGCCGGTGAACGGCGTCGGGTCCTGCCCGGCGGCTGCGGCCGCGGGTTGCGCGAACGGCGGCGGCGGAGCCAGCGGGTTGGGCGGCGGGGGCGCGAGCGGATCGCCGGGCGGCGGAGGCGGCGGAGGCGCCACCAACGGCGGCGGGCCTGGCGGGTCCGCGGGCGCGGCGACCACACCGGGGT
>NZ_MBEM01000011.1:0-6222 GCF_001954045.1 Mycobacterium sp. SP-6446
CTGGCCGGGCTGGTCGGCGGGGCGCCGAACCCCTACACCTGGCCGGAAAACCTGCCGCGGGTGAACGCCCGCGGTGGGCCGGGGGGTGCGCCGGGCTGCTGGCAGCACATCACCCACGATCTGTGGCCCGCACCCGAATTGGTGATGGACACCGGCAACAGCATCGCGCCGTACAACCACATCGAGACCGGTTCGCCCTATGCGATGGAGTACGTGTGGGGCCGTCAGGTAGGGGATAACACGATCAACCCATGAAAATCACCGGTACCATCGTCCGACTCAGCATCTTCTCGTTGGTGCTGCTGCTGTTCACTGTGATGATCGTCGTGGTGTTCGGCCAGATGAGGTTCGACCGCACCAACGCGTACTCGGCGGAGTTCATCAACATCAGCGGGCTGCGGCAGGGCCAATTCGTGCGCGCCTCCGGCGTGGAGATCGGCAAGGTCGACTCGGTCGAGCTGGTCGACGGTGGTAAGCGGGTGCGGGTGAAATTCAACGTCGACCGCTCGGTCCCGTTGTATCAGTCGTCGACCGCGCAAATCCGCTACCTCAACCTGATCGGTGACCGCTATTTGGAGCTCAAACGCGGCGAGGGCGAGGGCTCCGACCGGATCCTGCCGCCGGGTGGCTTCATTCCGGTGTCGCGCACGTCGCCGGCGCTGGATCTGGACGCCCTGATCGGTGGTTTCAAGCCGCTGTTCCGGGCGCTGGACCCGGAGAAGGTCAACACGATCGCGTCGGCGCTGATCACCGTGTTCCAGGGTCAGGGCGGCACCATCAACGACATCCTGGACAACACCGCGCAACTGACCAATCAGCTCGGGGAGCGCGATCAGGCGATCGGCGAGGTGATCAAGAACTTGAACATCGTGCTGGACACCACGGTTCGGCACCGGCAGCAGTTCGACCAGACCATCAACAACCTCGAGGTGTTGATCACCGGGCTGAAGAACCACGGTGACCAGTTGGCGGGCGGGACCGCGCACATCAGTAATGCCGCCGGCACGGTGGCCGATCTGCTGGCCGAGGACCGCGGTTTGCTGCATAAGACGCTCAACTACCTGGACGCCGTCCAGCAGCCGCTCATCGACCAGCAGGACCAACTGCAGGACTACCTCAAGAAGGTGCCGCCCGGGTTGAACATGATCGGGCGCGCCATCGGGTCCTACGGCGACTTCGTGAACTTCTATGCCTGCGATATCACGATGAAGATCAACGGCCTACAGGCCGGGGGGCCCATCCGCACGGTCCGGCTTTTCCAGCAGCCGACAGGTAGGTGCACGCCGCAATGAGATCGCTGGAACCTCCGAATCGGTTACGCATCGGGCTCATGGGCATCGTGGTGACGGTGCTCGCGATCGGCGTGGGTCAAAGCTTCACGAATGTCCCGATGCTGATGGCCAGGCCGGCCTACTACGGGCAGTTCACCGACTCCGGTCAAATCACCGTCGGCGACAAGGTGCGCATCGCCGGCATGGACGTCGGCAAGGTCGAGGGCCTGCGGATCGACGGTGACCACGTCGTGATGAAGTTCTCGATCGGCACCAACACAATTGGCAGCGAGAGCCGGCTGGCGATCCGCACCGACACCATCCTGGGTAGGAAGGTGATGGAGATCGAGCCGCGCGGCAACCAGCAATTGCGGCCCGGCGCCACACTGCCGCTGGGGCAAAGCACCACCCCGTATCAGATCTACGACGCGTTCTTCGACGTCACCAAGGCTGCCCAGGGCTGGAACATCGACACCGTCAAAGAGTCACTGCACGTGCTGTCGCAGACCATTGATCAGACCTACCCGCACCTGAGCCCAGCGCTGGAGGGCGTGGCCAAATTCTCCGACACGATCGGCAAACGCGACGAAGAGGTCAAACATCTTCTGGCCCAGGCCAATCAGGTGGCCAGCGTCCTCGGTGACCGCAGCGAGCAGGTCGACCGACTGCTGGTCAACGCCAAGACGCTGCTGGCCGCATTCAACGAACGCGGCCAGGCCATCAACGCGTTGTTGGCGAACGTCGCCGCATTCTCGGAGCAGGTCAAGGGCTTCATCAACGACAACCCGAACCTGAACCACGTGCTCGAACAGTTGCGTACGCTCAGCGACATCCTGGTGCAGCGCAAGGACGATTTGGCTGCCGGGCTCACCGAGGTGGGCATGTTCCTGCCGTCGCTGAACGAGGCCATTGCGTCGGGACCATTCTTCAAGGTGGTCCTGCACAACCTGGCCCTGTACCAGATCGTTCAGCCGTGGGTCGACGCCGCTTTCAAGAAGCGCGGGATCGACCCGGAGAACTTCTGGCGCGGCGCCGCGTTGCCGTCGTTCCGTTGGCCGGACCCCAACGGCACCCGGTTCCCCAACGGTGCGCCGCCGCCCGCGCCGCCGGTGCTGGAGGGCACCCCGGATCATCCGGGACCGGCCGTCGGACCCGGGTCACCGTGTTCGTACAGTCCGGCGAATCCGGGCGGCAACATCACCGTCGGGGACGAGGGTCTGCCGCGGCCGTGGAATCCGCTGCCCTGCGCGGGTGCGGCCATCGGACCGTTCGGTGGAGTCGGTTTCCCCGCGCCGGTCGACGTCGAGACGTCGCCGCCTAACCCCGACGGTCTGCCACCCACACCGGGCATGCCGATCGCCGGGCGACCGGGCGACCCGCCGCCGAACGTTCCGGGAACCCCGGTGCCGCTGCCGCAGCAGGCACCGCCGGGTGCGCGCACCGAGAACCTGGCACCGGCCGGGCCGACGCCGCCGCCGTCGACCTTCGCGCCGGCCCTGCCGCCGGGTCCGCCGGCACCGCCCGGGCCGGGCAACCAATTGCCGGCGCCGTTCATCAATCCGGGCGGAGCCGGAGGTAGCGGGGTCACGGGAGGTACCCAGAATTGAGCACCGTCTTTGACATCCGCAACCTGCGGCTACCCAAGATGTCGCGCACGACGCTGATTGTCGGGTCGCTGGTGGTGGTGCTGGCGCTCGTCGTCGGGTACGTCGGCTGGCGGCTTTACGACAAGCTGACCAACAACACCGTGGTCGCCTATTTCCCGGCGGCGAACGCGCTGTACCCGGGCGACAAGGTCCAGATCATGGGTCTGGCGGTGGGCTCGATCGACAAGATCGAGCCGACCGGCGACAAGATGAAGGTGACCTTCCATTACCAGAACAAGTACAAGGTTCCCGCCAACGCGTCCGCGGTGATCCTCAACCCCACCCTGGTGGCCTCGCGGGCCATCCAGCTGGAGCCGGTCTACAAGGGCGGCCCGGTGCTTGGCGACAACGCGGTGATCCCGGAGGAGCGCACCCAGGTCCCGGTGGAGTGGGACCAGTTGCGCAACAGCATCACCAACATCATCTCCAAGCTAGGCCCGACCAAAGAGCAGCCGACGGGGCCGTTCGGCGAGGTCATCACGTCCTTCGCCAACGGGCTGGCCGGCAAGAGCAAGCAGATCAACACGACGCTGAACAACCTGTCGCGGGCGTTGACCGCCCTCAATGAGGGTCGGGGCGACTTCTTTGCGGTGGTGCGCAGCCTTGCGCTATTCGTCAACGCTCTGCACCAAGACGATCAGCAGTTCGTCGCGCTGAACCAGAACCTGGCGGATGTCACCGGCCGGCTCGCGCAAAACGACACCGACCTGTCCAACGCGCTGCAGCAGTTCGACGGCCTGCTCTCCACCGTGCGGCCATTCCTCGACAAGAACCGCGAGGTGTTGACCACCGACATCAACAACCTGGCCACCGCGACGAGCACAATCCTGCAACCGGATTCGCTGAACGGGCTGGAGACAGCGCTGCACGTCACTCCGACGGCCGCGGCGAACATCAACCAGATCTACCACCCGTCACACGGCGCGGTTGTCGCGATTCCCGCCATCACCAACTTCGCCAACCCGATGCAGTTCATCTGCAGCTCCATTCAGGCCGGCAGCCGGCTCGGTTATCAAGAGTCCGCCGAGCTGTGTGCGCAGTACCTGGCGCCGATCCTCGACGCGATCAAGTTCAACTACCCGCCGTTCGGTTTGAATCTGTTCAGCACCGCCGAGACGCTGCCCAAGGAGATCGCCTACTCCGAGCCGCGGCTGCAGCCGCCGCCGGGATACAAGGACACCACCGTCCCCGGGATCTGGTCGCCGGACACCCCGACCTCGCACCGCAACACGCAGCACGGCTGGATTGTCGCCCCGGGCATGCAGGGGCAGCAGGTGGGGCCGATCACCGCGGACCTGATGACGCCGGAATCGTTGGCCGAGCTCATGGGTGGGCCGAACATCGAGCCCGTCCAGTCGACCCTGCAGACGCCGCCCGGACCGCCGAACTCCTACGACGAGAACCCGATATTGCCGGTCATCGGCCAGAACCCGCCGCAGGTGCCGATTCCACCGCCGCCGCCGGGAGCTGATGTGGCCCCGGGTCCCGTAGCCCCCACCCCGGCGCCAGTGGCCGCGCCCGCGCCCAACGCCGGCGGGCCGCCGGTGCCTGCTAACACGGGAGGTGGCCAGTGAGGCGCGACGTGAGCGCGATTCGCGCGAACGGAAAGCCGAACCGTTGGACACCGAGGCGCGCAACGATGCTGATCCGCCACCGGTCCTGGCAGGGGCTGGTGCTGCTGGTGGCCGCGCTGGTGCTGAGCTCGTGCGGCTGGCGTGGCATCTCCAATGTGGCGATTCCGGGCGGTCCCGGTAGCGGGTCGGGTTCTTACACGATCTATGTGCAGATGCCGGACACGCTGGCCATCAACAACAACAGCAAGGTCATGGTGGCCGACGTCCTGGTGGGCTCGATCAAAGAAATCAAGTTGAAGAACTGGGTGGCCACCCTGACGCTGGGTCTGGACAAGAGCGTCAAGCTGCCGAAGAACGCCACCGCCAAGATCGGCCAGACTTCGTTGCTCGGTTCTCAGCACGTGGAGCTGGCCGCACCGCCGAACCCGTCGCCGCAGCAGCTGAAACCCGGCGACACGATTCCGCTGAAGAATTCGTCCGCGTTTCCCACCACCGAGGAGACGTTGGCCAGCCTGTCGTTGATCCTGCGCGGTGGCGGCATTCCGAACCTCGAGGTGCTGCAGAACGAGGTCTTCAACATCTTCAATGGGCGCGGGGAGCAGATCCGGGCCTTCCTCGGCAAGCTGGATACCTTCACCAACCAGCTCAATCAGCAGCGCGACGACATCACCCACGCGATCGATTCCACCAACCGGCTGTTGGTCTACGTGGGTGCCCGTGCGGATGTCCTGGATCGCGTGCTGACCGACATCCCGCCGCTGATCAAGCATTTCGCCGACACCAAGCAGCTGCTGATCAACGCCGTCGACTCGGTGGGACGCCTCAGCCAGGCAGCGGACCAGTACCTGTCCGAGGCGCGCGGACCCCTGCATCAGGATTTGCAATCGCTGCAATGCCCGTTGCGGGAACTCGGCCGTGCGTCACCGATGCTGATCGGCGCGCTGAAGCTGATCCTCACGCAGCCGTTCGACATCGACAGCGTGCCGAAGGTGGTCCGCGGTGACTACATGAACGTGTCGCTGACCCTCGACTTGACCTACAGCGCCATCGACAACGCGTTCCTCACCGGTACCGGGTTGTCGGGAGCACTGCGCGCACTCGAGCAGTCGTTCGGGCGCGACCCCGAGACGATGATCCCCGACGTCCGCTACACGCCGAACCCGAATGACGCGCCCGGCGGACCGCTGGTGGAAAGGGCGGAGCGAGGACAATGCTGACCCCCTTCGTTCGACGCCAGCTCATTCTGTTTGGGATCCTGACGGTGATCTCGCTGGGTGTGCTGGGCATCTACTACTTGCAGATCCCCAGCCTGATGGGTGTCGGTCGGTACACGCTCAAGGCCGAGCTGCCGGCTTCGGGCGGGCTGTATCCAACGGGAAACGTGACCTATCGCGGCATCACCATCGGCAAGGTCACCGACGTCGAGCCCACCGAACACGGCGCCGAAGCGACGCTGAGTATCGACAGCCGCTACAAGGTCCCGATCGACGCGATCGCCAACGTGCACTCGGTGTCGGCGGTCGGTGAGCAGTATCTGGACCTGGTGTCGCCGGGAAACCCCGGCAAGTTCCTTTCGGACGGCCAGACCATCTCCAAGGGCACGGTGCCCTCCGAGATCGGGCCGGCGCTGGACACCGCCAACCGGGGCCTTGCGGTGTTGCCCAAGGACAAGATCGGCCAGCTGCTGGACGAGACCGCGGAATCGGTCGGCGGGCTGGGGCCCGCCCTGCA
>NZ_MBEM01000012.1:0-18904 GCF_001954045.1 Mycobacterium sp. SP-6446
CCGTTCCCGCGGCCAGCACCGCCACCCCGGCCCACGGGCCGGGCCGCCACGGTGTCGGGGGCGCGACGACGACGCGCCCCCGCCGCGTGCGCCACAACGCGAGCGCGGCCAGCAGCGGCAGCAGCGCCAGTCCCACCGCCAGCCCGGCCCGGTACAGCGAGTTGCTGGCGAAGGTCAGCGTGATCGTGCCGGGGTCGCCCGCCGGCACCACCCAGCCCTGCTGCCAGCCGTTGACGGCGACGGGCGTCAGCCGGGTCCCGGTGCCGGTGCGCGCCACCCAGCCGGGGTGGCCGGGCTGGTCGTCGCCGCGGCGGCGCTCGGTCTGCGGTATGCGCTGCGCGACCGGCCGCGTTGGCGCGACGGTGCGACCGTCGCGCTGAGCGCCGGCGGGCTGATCCTGGCCGGGGCCCAGCTGTCCCGCTATCCCTGGCGGTCGGTCGGCGGGTACGCCGGTCATTCCGCGAATGTGCAACTGCTGGCACTGATTTCGCTGGGCGTGCTAGCGGCTTCGGTCATGGTCCTGCCGGATCGGACGCCCCCGCGCCGCGACGAATGACGCCGAAGGGATTGGCTACCGGTTTACCTGCTGGTTGACTGGCTATGCGGGTGGTGCAATCGCCACCGTCCGAGGAGTTACGGCCATGGGATGGATCTCCGCGCCCGAATACTGGCTGGGCAGGCTGGTGCTCGAGCGCGGCGCCGCGGCGCTGTACCTGATCGCGTTCCTGGCGGCGGCCCTGCAGTTCCGCGCCCTCATCGGCGAGCACGGAATCCTGCCGGTGCCCCGGTTTTTGGCCGGCCAGACGTTCTGGCGAACTCCGAGCATCTTCCATCTGCGCTACTCCGACCGATGGTTCGCGGGTGTCTCGTTGTTCGGTGCGGCGCTGTCGGCGGCCGTCCTTGCCGGCGCGGCCAACCTGGCGCCGCTGTGGGCCGCGATGCTGATGTGGCTGACGCTGTGGGTGCTCTACCTTTCGATCGTCAACGTCGGGCAGACGTGGTACTCGTTCGGCTGGGAATCGCTGCTGCTGGAAACCGGCTTCCTGGCGATCTTTCTCGGCAACGACCGCGTCGCGCCGCCGATCCTGACGTTGTGGATGGCGCGCTTGTTGCTGTTCCGGGTTGAGTTCGGCGCCGGGCTGATCAAGATGCGCGGCGACCCGTGCTGGCGCGATCTGACCTGCCTGTACTACCACCACGAAACCCAGCCGATGCCGGGGCCGCTGAGTTGGTTCTTCCATCACCTGCCGAGGCCGCTGCACCGGATCGAGGTGGCGGGCAACCATTTCGCGCAGCTCGTGGTGCCGTTCGGGTTGTTCGCGCCGCAGCCGGTGGCCAGCGTCGCCGCGGCGATCGTGGTGGTCACCCAGCTGTGGCTGGTGGCATCGGGCAACTTCGCGTGGCTCAACTGGGTGACGATCATCCTGGCTTTCAGCGCCATCGACGACTCGTCGGTGGCGGCGGTGCTTCCGATGCCCGCGCGTCCGGAGCTGTCGCCGACACCGCAGTGGTTCGCCGCCCTGGTGGTTGCCTTCACCGCGGCCGTGCTGTTCATGACCTACTGGCCGGTGCGCAACATGCTGTCGTCGCATCAGCGAATGAACATGTCGTTCAACCCATTTCATTTGGTGAACACCTACGGCGCCTTCGGCAGCATCGGCCGCGTCCGCCGCGAGGTGGTCATCGAAGGAACCGAAGAAGAGCGGCTTACCCCGAACACCGTCTGGAAGGAATACGAATTCAAGGGCAAGCCCGGTTCCGTTCGCCGGCTGCCCGGGCAGTGGGCGCCGTATCACCTGCGGCTGGACTGGCTGATGTGGTTTGCGGCCATCTCACCCGGCTACGCCCACCAGTGGCTGACGCCCCTGCTGCGGCGGCTGCTGCGTAACGATCGGCCGACGCTGCGTTTGTTGCGGCGCAACCCTTTCCCCGAGTCGCCACCCACGTATGTGCGCGCGCAGCTCTACCAGTACCGCTTCACGACCTGGGCCGAGCTGCGGCGCGAGCGGGCATGGTGGCATCGCGCGCTGATCGGCGGCTACGTCCGGCCGATGGCGCTAGATCACAGCGTCTCGTCCAGCTCGCCGAGCCGGTCGGTCAACCGCAGGTTCTCGGAGTAGTCGACCGGGCAATTGATCAGCGACACGCCGTCGTCGGCAAGCGCGGCCTTCAGCGTCGGCAACAGTTCGTCGGCACTCTTGATCTGATATCCCTTGGCGCCGAAGCTTTCCGCGTAGGTGACGATGTCGGGGTTGGTGAATCTCACGTAGTGATGCTCACCGAGTTCGAGGTCCATCTTCCATTCGATGAGGCCGTACCCGCCGTCCTCCCAAATCAACACCACCAGCGGTATCCGTTCCCGAACTGCGGTCTCGATCTCCTGCGAGCTCATCATGAACGCGCCGTCGCCCACGACGGCCAGCACCTTGCAGTCGGGTCGCGCCAGCTTGACACCCAGCGCGCCGGGCAGCGCAAAACTCATGGTGGACAAGCCGTTTGAGACCAAACAGGTATTGCACTCGAACGTCGGGTACAGCCGAGCCATCCACATCTTGGTGGCACCGGTGTCCACCAGGACGACGTCGCTGCGGCCCAGCGCGGCACGGGTGTCGGCTACCACCCGCTGCGGCGCCAGCGGATAGCGCGAATCCTGTTGTCCCCGAGCGAATTCCTCAGCGAGCAGACCGGAGCCGGGTATCTCCGGGTCGGCGTCGAACCGGTGCTCGCCGAGCGCCTCCCGCAATGCGTCGAGCGAGGCGCTGATATCGCCGACGATCCCGACGTCGACGGAATAGTGCGCGTCGACCTCGGCCGGGAAACGATGGATGTGGATGATCTTCTTGTCGGCCTTCGGGTTGATCCGGACCGGGTCGAATTCCTGCAGCTCGTAGCCGACCGCGATGACCACGTCGGCGTTGTCGAACCCGAAGTTGACGTAGTCATGGCGCATGAACCCCAGCGTCCCGATGCTGTTGGGGTGGTCGTCGGGCATCACGCCCTTGCCGTGAAACGTGTTGGCCACCGGGATGCCGAATTCCTCGGAGAACCGCACGAGGGCCGCCGTCGCGTCGCCGCGGGCCGCCCCGTGGCCGGCCAGCACCACCGGTCGCTTGGCCTCGCGCAGGATGTCGACCGCGCGCGCCACCTGCCGAAACGCGGGCGCCTCGGCGCGGACGACGTTGCGCGGCAACGGGGTCAGGTCGTAATCGTTGTCGTCGGCGTCGATGTGTTCGGGCACCGCCAGGTAGACGGCGGCCGGGCGTTCGGCCTCGGCGAGCTTGAATGCCTTGCGGAACATCTCCGGTATGGCGCGTGTGGTCGGGATACCGGCGGCCCACCGGGTGATCGGGGCGAACATCGACACCAGGTCGACGTACTGGTGCGACTCCTTGAACTGGCGGTCCTGGCCCACCTGCGCGGAGATCGCGACCATCGGGGTGCTGTTGGTGGTGGCGTCGGCGACCCCGAGCTGCATGTTGATCGCGCCCGGCCCCAGGGTGGACGACACCACCGCCGCGCGGCCGGTGACCCGTCCGTACATCTCGGCCATGAACGAGGCGGCCTGCTCGTGCCGGGTGAGCACGTAGCGGATGTCGGAGGCGGCCAGCGCCTGCACAAAGCGGATGTTCTCCTCGCCCGGTAGCCCGAAGACCACGGAAACGCCCTCGTTTTCCAGGCACTTGACCATCAGCTCGGCGGCTTTAATCATCCGGCACCTCCCTTGGCCACAGTAGTGGCGGCACCGCCGCTTCAGTCGCGGTGTGGCCCCGTCGGGATCAGCGCGAGGACGGGAATCGTGCGGGTGGTCTTGCGTTCGTACTCCGCGAATCCGGGGTACCGCTTGGCTTGTTCGGCGTATTTCTCGTCGCGCTCGGCGCCGGTGAGTTCGACGGCACGCACGTCGAGATGCTCGTCGCCGACCTCGATGCTGGCGTTGGGGTTCGCCACCAGGTTCCAGTACCAGGCTGGGTTGCGGTCGGCCCCCGCCGCGGAGGCGAAGACCAGGTAGCGGTCCCCGTCGGGCAGGTACATCATCGGGCTGACCCGCTGCTCGCCGCTGCGGGCCCCGATGCTGTGCAGCAACAGGACCGGGGCGCCTTCGAACTGCCCGCCGATCCGGCCGTGGTTGGCGCGAAACTCCTCGATGTTGCGCCGATTGAAGTCACTGACGTCACTGCCGGTCATGATGCCTCCTGCGGTGGGTGGGGATGTTCATGTCGAAGTGGCAGGCTGGTAGCAGACGCCCCCGCCAACCCACCAGATGAAGGATGCCAACGTGCCCATCGCCACGATCAACCCGGCCACCGGCGAGACAGTCCAGACCTTCACCCCGGCAACCGACGACGAAGTCCAGGCGGCGATTGCGCGCGCCCACGAGCGGTTCCTCGACTACCGGCACTCCACCACCTTCGCCCAGCGCGCCGAGTGGGCCAACGCCACCGCGGACCTGCTGGAAGCCGAGGCGGACAAGACCGCCGAGATGATGACCCTGGAAATGGGCAAGACGCTGGCTTCGGCCAAGGCCGAGGCGGTCAAGTGCGCCAAGGGTTTTCGCTACTACGCGCAGAACGCCGAGAAACTGCTGGCCGACGAGCCGGCCGACGCGTCGAAGGTCGGCGCGAAGAAGGCGTACACCCGCTATCAGCCGCTCGGGGTGGTGCTGGCCATCATGCCGTGGAACTTTCCGCTGTGGCAGGCCGTTCGCTTCGCCGCGCCGGCGCTGATGGCCGGCAACGTCGGCATCCTCAAGCACGCGTCGAACGTCCCGCAGTGCGCGCTGTATCTCGCCGACGTCATCGCTCGCGGCGGCTTCCCGGAGGGCTGCTTCCAGACGCTGCTGGTTCCCTCCAGCGCCGTGGAGACCATCCTGCGCGATCCCCGCGTCGCGGCGGCCACGCTGACAGGCAGCGAACCGGCGGGCCAGTCGGTCGGCGCCATCGCCGGCGACGAGATCAAACCCACGGTGCTCGAGCTCGGCGGCAGCGACCCGTTCATCGTGATGCCCTCGGCAAACCTCGACGAGGCGGTCAAGACCGCGGTCACCGCCCGGGTTCAAAACAACGGGCAGTCCTGCATCGCGGCCAAGCGCTTCATCGCCCACGCCGACATCTACGACGCGTTCGTCGAGAAATTCGTCGAGCGGATGGCCGGCCTGCGGGTCGGCGACCCGACCGACCCGGACACCGACGTGGGCCCGCTCGCCACCGAGTCGGGCCGCGACGAGGTCGCCAAGCAGGTCGAGGACGCCGCGGCCGCCGGCGCGGTAATCCGTTGCGGCGGAGAGCGTCTCGACCGACCGGGCTGGTTCTACCCCCCGACGGTGGTCACCGACATCACCAAGGACATGGCGCTCTACACCGAGGAGGTGTTCGGACCGGTCGCCTCGATCTACCGCGTCGAGAGCGTCGACGAAGCCATCGAGATCGCCAACGCCACGACCTTCGGCCTGGGGTCCAACGCCTGGACCGACGACGAGGCCGAGCAGCAGCGCTTCATCGACGGCATCGAGGCCGGCCAGGTCTTCATCAACGGCATGACGGTGTCGTATCCGGAGCTGCCGTTCGGCGGCGTGAAGCGCTCGGGTTACGGCCGCGAACTCGCCGGCCTCGGGATCCGCGAATTCTGCAACGCCAAGACCGTCTGGGTCGGGTGAGCGGCTAGGCCGACGCGCCCGCCAGCGCCTTCTCGTCCTCGTCGGCGAAGGTGTCCTCCAGCTGCACCGGCGAATAGTCGAGGTCGATCTCGGCGACCGGTCGCCCGCGTGCGCTGTTGATCGTGCCGAACCGCCGCATCCCCTTGTCGGCGGCGTACTGCATGAACTCGTCCACCGACAGGCCGAAGGGCATCGGGTCGTAAAGGGCGAAGCCCTCTTCGATGAGGCGCAGCCCGAGCGGCATCAGCTCGTTCATGCGGTTTTCGAAGACCTCCCAATTGGAGTCGTCGGCGGCGACGTGGCGCCGGCAGGTGAAGGTGCCCCACGCCATGTGGCGCCGCTCGTCGTCGCCGATGCGCCGGACCAGCTCCTGCATGCCGGGCAGGATGCCGCGTTCCACGCAGATCTTGTGCCAGCCGAAGTAGCCGGTCAGCGCCAGCATGCCCTCGACCATGTGGTTGTAGGTGACGGACGCGCGGACCTGGGCGGCCGGTGAGGGGTCGGTCGTCAGGGCGTTGAGGCAGTCCGGCAGCTCCTCGTAGAAGATCGTGCGGTACGTGGGGACGTCTTCGAGATACTCGTGCAGGTCGTCGGTGATGCCGACGGCGTCGAGCCACATCCGGAACACCTGCACGTGCTTGGCCTCCTCGAACGCGAACTGCGTCAGGTACATCTCGTCGCCCAACCGGCCCTCGGCGCGCATGGCGGCCATGAACGGTTGAATGTCCTCAGTCACCGCCTCCTCGCCGGCGATGAACTCGGCGCACAGCCGGGTGGCGTAATGGCGCTCGTCGTCGGTCAGCGCCTCCCAGTCCGCGCGGTCGCGGGAGAAGTCGATATCGGCCGGATTCCAAAACTTGGCGTTGCCGCCGGCAAACAGCTTGAGCGGCAAGCTGTCCCAGTTGAGCCCGCCCCTAACCATGGAACCTGAACTCGTGCGTGTCATGTGACCTCCTTGATGTGGACGGCTTGAGGGGAGAACGCGGCGGACAGCACCGCGACGAGCCGGCGCACGGCCAGGGCCGGCTGCTCCGGGGTGGGCTCGTCGAGTCCGAGGACGGGGTCCAGGCCGCGCATGTACGGAGCTAGCGCGAGGTGCGGGAAGATCAACAGCAGCAAGGACAGCAGCGCGTCGGTGTCGCAATCCGCACGCAGGTCGCCGCGCTTGTGCGCGTCGCGGACGAGCGGGCGCATGACATCCAGATAGTGGCGGTGGATGACGTTCTGCACGCTGACGCGGGCCTCCGTGTCGACTTCCAGCGTGGCCGCGGCGTGCAGCGCCCGTTCATGCGGGTGGTCCGCGAAGTAGGCCACCCACGCGTCGAGCCAGTCGGTGAGAAAGTCGAAGAACGGCCGGCTCGGGTCGAGCTCACGGATGCGGTCTTCCATGTAGGCGCGCACCCGCTGGCTGCCGATGTCGGCGATGAAAGCGTAGAGGTCGCGCTTGTCCGCGAAGTACTGGAAGAGGCTGCCCTTGGCGACTCCGGCCTTGCGCGCGATGACGTTCAGGCTGCCCCGGGAGAATCCGTGCGCCCCGAACTCGGCTTCCGCGGCTTCGATGACGGCCGCGCGGCGGGCCGGGTCGACTCGTGCCCATGTCACCGTCGGCAATGTGGCCTCCTCGCGTCGATGACCACTGGTCATTCTACGGTGAGCTAGCTCACAGTCAAGGGTTCACGGACGGTCTCTCAGGCTCGAGCGTGACGCCACAGTCACTCTCGAGCTCCAGCGTGACTGCAGCGTCACGCTCGGCGGGGCTCGACGTCAGGGACGCATCGCGTACGCACCGCTGAGCGGCAACACGTGTTCCTTCCAGATCTGGTCGTAGCGGGCGCGGTCGTGGGCCGGACGGCGGATCATCCGCGTCGCGAAGCGGGCCTGGACGTCCGTCGTCGAGGGCTTGTCGTTGAGCTCGACGGCGTAGCCGTTGAAGTCGCGGACCAGCACGGCGAAGATCTCGTCGATCAGCGCGCCGTCCACACCGGACAGCGCCGCCTCCTCGAGGATGAGTTGGGCGTAGGGCACCGTCGCGAACAGTTGACCGACGGCGAACGCGAAGTCAATGTCCTTCTGCTGCACCGCATCCGGGGTGGCGCTGGCGAGCATGTCGGTGAGCACGTCGATCTGCTCACGCAGCAGCGCGACGTTGGCGAGGTGGGCGAAGCTGTCGAACGACGCGCGCCAGTCGTGGAAGCGCACCTTGCCCAGTCCGCCGGTGGGTCCCTGGGCGAACAGGAACGAGTCGTCGGCCGCGTCGTCGCGGCGGCCGATCACGGGAGCTCGCCATTGGGGGCGAAGAGGAAATTGGGCATGAACTTGGCGAGCAGCCCGATGTTGATGTGGACGGTGCCTTCCAGCCGGGGCAGCAGCCCGATCTCGCGGGCCATCGCCTCGAAGATGGTGTCCTTCTCCACCCCCTTGGCGGCGATGACGTCCCACAGCGCGGTGATCACCCGCTCCCCTTCGCTGGTGATCTTCGCCTTGGTCAGCGGGCTGTACAGCAGGTAGCGACGATCCTCGGCCGAGGCGCTGCGCATGTAATCCGACGCGCGGGTGGCCACCAGCTTCATCGCGATCAGGCGCACGTAGGCGTCGATCAGCAACCGCCGCACGTGGCTGAAGTCGGTGACGACGGTCCCGTACAGGTAGCGGTTGGAGGCGTGGGTGACCGCCTCGTACATGGCGTGGGTGCACATGCCGACGGCGCCCCAGCCCAGGTTGTACTTGCAGACGTTGACCGTATTCAGCGCGGCGTGGAAGGCGCCGGGCCCGCGGTGCAGGATGTCGGCCTCGGTCACCGGATAGTCGCGCAGCGCGTAGTTGGCGACGAAGTTCTGCGAGTTCACCACGTTCTTGATCAGGTCGTAGCGGTCGTGCTGCGAGTCGGCGGCGAAGAACACGTATTCGTCAGAACCGTCGATCTTGCCGAAGGTGGAGACCATCCGCGCGACGTTGGCGTTGCCGATGTAGTACTTCTCGCCGTTGGCGACCCAGCCGTGCTCCGACGGCGTGAGGATCATGTCGGTCTGGTAGACGTCGGCGCCGTGCGTCTGCTCGGACAGGCCGAAGGCGAACACCTCGCCGGCCTCCAGCTGCGCGGCGGCCTTGCGCTTGGCGTCCTCGTTGTCGCTCATCCAGATCGGGCCCAGCCCCAGGGCGGTGACCTGGAACGGATACCAGTAGCTCAGCCCGTAAAAGCCCAGGATCTCTGCGAACTCGCTGATCCGATAGGTATCCCAGCGACAGTCGGGCGCGCCGTACGCGGCCGGCGTCAGCAGGGACGCGAAGATGCGCTCGCGTCCGACGTGGTCCAGAAAGTCTGAGTACCACGCCCGCTCGTGGTCGTCGTGCTTGAGCCGGGCCTTACCGCGCGACTCGAAAAAGTCGACGGTCGCGGCCATGATCTCGGCCGAGCGACGGTCCGGGTAGCGGCGTTGCAGGCGGTTGGGATTGAGCAACATGCGCTGGACGGTACTGCACTATCGCGGCGATCGGGGAGCGCCCGGCAAATCGGGCCTGTCGGCCGACCCTCAGCGCATCGCGCGCGCCAGCAGATAATTCCGTTCGGGCATGCTGCGCGTGCGCTGGGCCGCCCGAAGGTAGTACTCGCGCGCAGCCTCTCGGTCGCCGAGCTCATCGAGCAGATGAGCCCGCACGGCATCGACGCGATGATGTCCACCAAGGGCGGGGTCCGCCGCCACGTCATCGAGTTCGGCGAGGGCGGCGGCCGGACCACGCACCATCGCAATGGCGACGGTTCGGTTGAGCGCGACCATCGGTCCAGGCGCGAGGGCCGCGAGCACGTCATACAAGGCCAGGATCTGCGGCCAGTCGGTCGCGCCGGCGTCAGCGGCCTCGTCGTGCACCGCGGCAATGGCCGCCTGCAGCTGGTAGGGCCCGGGCTTCGCGACTGGCAGCGCCGCCTCGATGATCGCGATGCCCTCGGCGATGGCGGTCCGGTCCCACCGGCGGCGGTCCTGCTCGGCCAGCGGAATCAGCGAGCCGTCCGGGCCGGTGCGGGCGCCGCGTCGGGCGTCCGTGAGCAGCATGAGCGCAAGCAACCCGGCGACCTCGCCCTCGTCGGGCAGGCTCACCCGGAGCTGCCGGGTCAACCTGATCGCTTCGGAAGTCAGCTCGACCCGGTTGAGGGCCCGGCCCGACGTCGCGGTGTAGCCCTCGTTGAAGATCAGGTACAGCGTGCGCAGCACCGCGGGCAGCCGCTCGTCGCGCTCGCACGCGGTGGGCATTCGAAACTGTGCGCCCGTATCGCGGATGCGTGCCTTCGCCCGGCTGATGCGCTGCCCGACGGTCGCCTCCGGCAGGAGCAGGGCGCGCGCGATCTCGGCCGTGGTCAGGCCGCCGAGCGCGCGCAGCGTCAGCGCAACCTGTGACGGGACGGCCAGCTCGGGGTGACAGCACAGGAACAGCAGGGCCAACGTGTCGTCGGACTCTGACACTTCGCCCGGCGCGGGCTCGAGCGCATACGCGTCTTCGCGGCGCCGGCGTGCGGCCTCCTTCCGCCAGGTTTCGACCAGCCGCCGCGACGAAGTCGTGATCAGCCAGCCCGTCGAGTTGTTCGGTACGCCGTCGACCGGCCAGCTGACCGCGGCGGCGAGCAGCGCCTCCTGCACGGCGTCCTCGCAGTCGTCGAAGTTGCCGTTACGGCGCACGAGCACACCAAGCACGCGTGGAGCGAGCTCGCGCAGCAGGCCGGCGATGGCAGCCTCGCTGGGCGTCACATCTCCCACCCGCTCAAATCGAGCACCGGCCGGACCTCTACGAAACCCCAGACGGCGTCGGGCACCCGCGCCGCGATCGCCAAAGCGCGGTCCTCGCCCTCGCAGTCGACGAGCAGGAAGCCGGCCAGGTGCTCCTTCGCCTCGGCGAACGGCCCGTCACTGATCATGGTCTGGTCGCCCGCGACGGTGACGCGCTTCGCGAGTGCCGGATCCGCAAGACCTTCGCTCGCCACCAGCTCGCCGGACTCGGCGAGCTCGGCGGTCAGCGCGAGGTGGTCTCGGCCGAACCGATCACGCTGCTCCTTGGGCAGTGCCTGCCAGCGCTCGACGAACTGCGGGTTGCTCTGAATCAAGATCATGTACTTCACGACAACCTCCGGTGAGTTTGGACAAATTCTTGCGCTCCTGTGTCGAAACTGGCTCGCCGGTTTCGTCACCCCGTTAAAGGCTCCGCGTCGTGGAGCCCAGGAGAAGGGATCCAACGATGAAGTCAGACCTCGCCACGACTCGAGGCGCTGCCCTGCTGTCGGAGGTGGTGGACGCCCATGGCGGAGCCGCGCGCTGGGCCAAGGCCCAAACGGTCAGCTCACACGTACAGGTCCGGGGTTTGTTGCCGACGTGGAAGTTCCCGGGTCGGCCACTTGAGGACTACCACTACCGCCAGCAGGTGGATATTCACGGCCTTCGCAACGTGATGCATGGCTTTCCGAGCCCCGAACTCACCTGCACCTTCTCCCACGACGAGGTGCTGGTGGAGGCGCACGGCGAGGTAATCGAGCGTCGCACCCAAGCCCGGCGTGGGTTTGGCGGCCTCGGCGCGTTCCGCCGCATCCGATGGTGGGACGTCATCGATTCGGCCTATTTCGTCGGGTACGCGATGTCGAATTACATGTCCCACCCCTACCGCATGACGCAGCCCGGATTTCAGGTGCGGCGCGGCGAGGACTGGCGAGGCGACAACGAGATCTGGCGTCGGCTCGAAGTCGAATACCCAAAAGGATTTGACTCGCATTGCCACCGCGAGACCTTCTACATCGATGATCGTGGGCTGATACGCCGCCACGACTACTTACCCGACGTGTTCGCCGAAGCGCGGTTGCTCGCCCGGATGCTGCCGATCCCGCTGAAGGCCGCGCATTTCACCTGCCGCCACCGCGAGGTCGACGGACTGATTTTTCCGACCTTTCGCAGGGTGATGTTGGCGGTGCCCGGGCATCGACCCATCCCCGGGTTGACGATGATTTGTGCTCAACTCAGCGACATTTCAGTGTCATTTGCTGCCGACGAGGACCAAGTATTGCGCTCCCGTGTCGAAACTGGCGAGCCAGCTTCGACATCCGGTTAAAGGCGCCCGTCGTGGTGCCCACGGAGAAGGGATCACACCATGAAGATCAGCCACGCTGGAACCGAAGTTCACGCCGTCCTCGACAAGTTCGCGGCCGCGCATGCGGCGCATGACGCGGACGGCCTGTTCGCGCTCTATGCCGACGATCTGGTGGCGTATTCGCTCGCGCCGCCACTAGAGCAGGGCCCCGAAACGCCGTACGGCACCGTCGACGGTATTCGCGCCTGGTTCGCGGGATTCGATGGTCCGGTCCAGATCACGTTCCGCGACCCGGTCGTGAGCCAAGACGGCGACCTTGCCTTCGTGCACACCCTCACCCAGATGAGGATGACGCCAGTTGGTCAGGACCAATTGATCACGTTGTGGATCCGCTCGACCTTCGGCCTGCGCCGCATCGATGGTTCGTGGCTCATCACGCACCGACACGACTCGACGCCGTTCTACATGGACGGCTCATACCGCGCGGCCACCGACCTGGAGCCTTGAGCCGCCGCGCCAAACCACTTACCAGAGTCGTTCGAGACGACCTAGCATCACTGTCGTGTCAGAACTCAATACAGCCCGCGGCCCCATCGATACCGCCGATATCGGCGTGACGCTCATGCACGAGCACGTGTTCATCATGACCACCGAGATCGCCCAGAACTATCCGGAAGCCTGGGGCGACGAGGAAAAGCGGGTGGCCGATGCCATCGACCGGCTCAACGAGCTCAAGGCCCGCGGGGTGGACACCATCGTGGACCTCACCGTCATCGGCCTGGGCCGCTACATCCCGCGCATCGCGCGCGTTGCGGCCGCCACCGACCTGAATATCGTTGTGGCGACCGGGCTTTACACCTACAACGATGTCCCGTTCCGCTTCCACTACCTGGGGCCGGGCACGCCGATGGACGGCCCGGAGATCATGACCGACATGTTCGTCCGCGACATCGAGGAGGGCATCGCCGACACCGGCATCAAGGCCGGGATCCTCAAATGTGCCACCGACGAGCCCGGCGTGACCCCGGGCGTGGAGCGCGTGCTGCGCGCCGTCGCGCAGGCGCACAAGCGCACCGGGGTGCCGATCTCGACGCACACCCACGCGGGGATGCGGCGCGGCCTCGAGCAGCAACGCATCTTCGAAGAGGAGGGCGTCGACCTGAGCCGGGTGGTGATCGGCCACTCCGGCGACACCACCGACCTCGACTACCTCGAGGAGCTGATCGGCGCCGGCTCCTACATCGGCATGGACCGATTCGGCATCGACGTGTTCCTGCCGTTCGAGGACCGGGTGAACACGGTGGCACAGATGTGCGAGCGCGGCCACGCCGACAAGATGGTGCTCTCCCACGACGCCAACTGCTACTTCGACGCGATCCCCGAGGAGTTGTTGCCGGTGGCCGCGCCCAACTGGCATTACCTGCACATCCACAACGACGTGATCCCGGCGCTGAAGGAGCGCGGCGTCACCGACGAACAGCTGCACACCATGCTGGTCGACAACCCGCGGCGCATCTTCGAGCGACAGGGCGCCTATTGATGACCGGGCCGGTCCCCCCGATCGGTTCGCAGATATCGGCGCTGGCCGAACTCGCTCCCGACGAGCCCGCGGTCACGTGTGACGGGCTGACCATCACCCGCGCCGAACTCGACCGCTCGACGAATCGCTTGGCCCGCGCCTATGCAGAGCGCGGCGTCGGTGTCGGCGACTACGTGACGATGGTGTTGCCCAACTCGATCGAGTGGATCCTGGCGGCGGTGGCGTGCTGGAAGCTGGGCGCGGTGCCCCAGCCGCTCTCCGCGCGGCTGCCGGAGGCCGAGCTGCAGGGCCTGCTGGACCTGCGGCCGCCGGCGTTGCTGGTCGGCCGCGAGCACGCCGGCATCCCAAGCGTGCCAACCGGTTTCGTTCCCGACCCGGCGTTGTCCGACGCCGCGTTGCCGGAAGCGGTCTCGCCGGTGTGGAAGGCGATGGGCTCGGGCGGCAGCACCGGGCGGCCCAAGCTCATCGAATCCGGCGGCGACAGCCGGATTCCGCCGGCGATTGGCTATCCGCTGGGCGCGCAGGAGGGCGACACCACGCTGGTGCCGATCCCGCTGTCTCACAACACCGGCTTCACCACCGCGACGATCGGGTTGGTGATGGGCCACCACTTGGTGTTGATGAGCCGGTTCGACCCGCACGGGTTCCTCCGGCTGATCGCCGACCATCGCGTCACGTTCCTGACGGTCGTGCCGACGATCATGCAGCGGGCGCTGCCGGTCTACCATGCCGACCCCGGCTCCTATGACCTGTCGTCGATCCGGCGGTTCTGGCACATGGGCGCGCCGTGCCCGCCGGCAATCAAGCAGGCGTGGATCGAGTTGCTGGGCCCCGAAGCCGTCTGGGAACTCTACGGCGGCACCGAATTACAGGCTTTGACGTTCATCTCCGGCGACCAGTGGCTCACCCATCGCGGCTCGGTCGGTGTGGTGGTCGCCGGGGAGATGAAGGTGCTCGACGACGACGGCAACCCCTGCCCGCCCGGGGTGGTCGGCGAGATCTACATGCGGCCCAGCCCGGGCAGCGCGCCGACCTACCGATACATCGGCGTGACGGCGAAGTCGCGTGACGGCTGGGACTCGCTGGGCGACCTCGGTTACTTCGACGAAGACGGATACCTCTACCTGTCGGACCGCCGCGTCGACATGTTCACCGTGGGCGGTCGCAACGTCTATCCGGCCGAAATCGAGAACGCCCTGTCGGCGCACCCGGATGTGTTGTCCTGCCTGGTCGTCGGTGTCCCGGACCCGAACGCCGGCGACCTGGGCCAGGTGCCGTATGCCCTGGTGCACGTCGCCGACGGGTCGGCGCTGGACGAGGTGAGCGTGAAAGAGTTTCTGCGCGAACGCATTTCGTCGTACAAGGTGCCGCACACCGTCGAATTCGTCGGCTCCCCACTGCGCGACGACGCCGGCAAGGCGCGGCGGTCGGCGGTGCGCGCCGAGATCATGGCGCGATCGCGTCCGCCTCAGCGTCTATGACCTTCGCATCCGCCGGCTTCTCGCGTTTCTCCCAGCGCCGCAACGCTTCCCGGCAGGGCGACTCGACCAGCCCGTAGCTGACGGCGGCAATCGCCCAACCGAAGATCAGCGTCAACGCCAACACCTCTACCATCCGCCCGGTGAACGGGAAGGTCCCGATCACGGGGAACACCATGGCCAATGCGGCCAGGTGCCAGATGAAAAGCCCGTAGGACCAGCGCCCCAGCGTGACCATGGCGGTGGTGCCCAGCACCCGGTGTGGCGTATCGGGCCGGTCCAGCACCAACGGCGCGACCAGTGCGAAAGCCACGAGGGAACCCGCCGCCGTCTTCACCGCGAACTGCGTGGCGGTGCCCGGAATCAACCCCTCGGGGCCGGCCAGCGGGGAGGCCGCGACCAGGTACGCCAGCGCGGCGATCACGGCCATCAGCACGCGGCGTCGTGCCAGCCGATGCGCCAACCCGACCCCGCTATAGACCAATTCCGCCAGCAGCATGCCCGCGGCGAACCACGAGAAGAACGCGGGCGGCCAGTTCAGCGGATTGACGCCCGAACCCGCATGCGCGAACGGCACCCAGCCCCACGCCCAGCTGAGCGCGCCGAACGCGGCGATCACCGGTATGCGGGCGCGGACCGGGATGCGTCGGGCCAGCAGCGCGAGGATCGGCAACGCCAGGTAGAAGCCGACCTCGACCGAGAGGCTCCACATCTGCGTCAGGCCGCCGGTCAGGGTGAGCGGCACGTAGATCTGGGTAAGGGTCAGGTTCGCCAGCCACACCGTCGGGCTGGCGTGATCGGAGTCGGGCAGCAGGCACAGGATCACGACCACCGCGACGAGATATGCGGGCATGATGCGGACCACCCTCGATCGCAGGTAGTGGCCGGTGCGCGGGCGCGTTCCCCGATCCCGTGCGGCGGCCGCATGGCCACGCCACAGCAGGAAGCCAGACAAGGCGAAGAACACCGCCACTGCCAGGTCGAAGCGACCGAACAACCTGCCAGTGACACCGCTCGAATGGCCTGTCTGGAAGGCGACGTGCGTGACGACCACACCCATGGCCGCGCATGCGCGCATACCCTCCACGGCGGGCAGGAAGCTGCGGACGCCACCCACCTGCTGGTCATCGTTCACGTTGACAGTCTGCCTGTCGCTAGGTTCGTAAGCCGAGACCTTAAATTCTGCTGTTAGGGTCAAACGGGTTTGCCGCTGCTTGGTCAGGCCAGAGGGGGCGGCCGAAGAGTCTGAGAACTTTGAGGACCACTAGGAGGACACAGCAACGTGAACCGAGCAGTCATGTTGCGGTTCGCCGCATGCGGGATCATCGGACTCGGAGCCGCCTTGCTGATCGCCGCCCTGCTGCTGTCGACCTACACCAGCAGCAGGATCACCAAGGTCCCGCTCAATCTCGACGCCAACTTGATCAGCGACGGCAACGGCACCGCGCTCGACTCGGCGTCCTTGTCCAGCGATCACCTCGTCGTCAACCAGAACGTGCCGCTGGTGTCCCAGCAGCAAGTCAGTGTCGAATCCCCGGCCAACGCCGACGTGGTCACGCTGCAGGTCGGCACGTCGGTTCGGCGCACCGACAAGCAAAAGGACAGCGGACTGCTGCTGGCGATCGTCGACACCGTCACCCTCAACCGCAGGACCGCGCTGGCGGTCTCGGACGACACCCACACCGGCGGCTCGGTGCAGAAGCCGCGCTCCTTCAGTGACGAGAACCCGCCCACCGCGATCCCGCTGCGGCACGACGGGCTGTCCTACCGATTCCCGTTCCACACCGAGAAGAAGACCTACCCCTACTTCGACCCGATCGCGCAGAAGGCCTTCGACGTCAACTACGAAAGCCAGGAAGACGTCAACGGCCTGACCACCTACCGCTTCACGCAGAACGTCGGCTACAACCCGGACGGCAAGCTGACGGCTCCGGTGAAGTACCCGTCGCTCTACGCCGGCGACGAGGACGGCAAGGTCACCACGTCCGCGGCGATGTGGGGGGTGGGCGGCGATCCGGCCGAGCAGGTCACCATGACGCGCTACTACGCCGCACAGCGGACGTTCTGGGTGGACCCAGTGTCGGGCACCATCGTCAAGCAGACCGAGCACGCCAACCACTACTTCGCGCGTGATCCGCTGAAGCCCGAGGTGACGCTGGCCGACTACCGCGTCACCTCGACCGAAGACACCGTCGAGGCCCAGGTCAACGCGGCCCGCGACGAACGCGACCGGCTGGCCCTGTGGTCGCGGGTGCTGCCGATCACCTTCACCGCGGTCGGTTTGATCGCGCTGATCGGCGGCGGATTGCTCGCCTCGTTCAGCCTGCGCACCGAAAGCGCGCTCACCGACCCCGGCCTGGACCGCGCCGATCAGGACTTCTTCGGCCGCACCGGGCTGGAGGAACCGGTGCCCGGCGCCGAGGCCGAGACCGAGAAGCTGCCCACCCAGCGGCCCGCCGCCCGCCCGGACGCGGCGGAGCCGGGATCGGAACCGCCGGCATCGGAGGAGCCACCCGATGCCGGGCCGCCGGAACCCCCGGTCCCGCCCGAACGGCCCTAGCTTCCCGACGTGCGTCGGACCCGGCCGGGGTATGCGCTGGCCTTGGCGCTCCTGGTGGCTGGGCCGCTGCTGAAGCCCGGATACCTGCTGCTGCGCGACGCGGTGTCGACGCCGCGGTCCTACCTGTCCGACGGCGCGCTGGGTTTGACGGCGGCGCCGCGGGCGACGCCGCAAGATTTCGCGGTGGCGTTGGCCTCGCACGTGGTCGACGGCGGCGTGGTGGTCAAGGCGTTGCTTGTCGCGGGCCTGTGGCTCGCGGGATGGGGCGCGGCCCGGCTCGTCGAGACGGCGCTGCCCGACGCGGGCGCGGCCGGCCAGTTTGTCGCGATTACCTTGGCGATCTGGAATCCCTATGTCGCCGAACGGCTTTTGCAGGGCCACTGGAGCCTGCTGGTCGGCTACGGCTGCCTGCCCTGGGTCGCGACGGCAATGCTGAGGGTTCGCTTCGTCGGCGGCGCCGCCTTCGGTTTGATCTTCTGGATCGCGCTGGCCGGGCTGACGCCCACCGGGTTGATGTTGGCCGCGACGGTCGGGCTGGTCTGCGTGGCCGCACCCGGTCCCGGCTGGCCGCGCTGGGTCTGCGCCGCAACGACTTTGGCTGTCGCGGCGGTGGCCGCGCTGCCCTGGCTGACCGCGTCCGCGCTGGGCTCGCCGTGGGACGCGCAAAATGCTCTCGGGGTCACCGCGTTCGCGCCGCGTGCCGAGCCCGGTCTCGGCACGCTCTTCAGTCTGGCCAGTCTGGGTGGTATCTGGAACGGCGAAGCCGTACCCGCTTCGCGGACAACGCTTTTCGCGGTGTCCTCGGCGGCTGTGCTGCTGGGGATCGTGGTGGCCGGGCTGCCGGCAGTGGCGCGCCGGCGGGCGATCGCGCCGCTGCTGGTGCTGGCGGCGGTGTCGGTGCTGGTGCCCGCCGCACTGGCGACCGGTCCAGGCCTGCACGCGCTGCGCGCGGTGATCGATGCCGCGCCCGGGTTCGGGGTGCTGCGCGACGGGCAGAAGTGGGTGGGGCTTGCCCTGCCCGGATACGCGCTGGCGGGTGCTGGCTCGGTGGTGACCCTGCGCCGGTGGCTGCGGCCGGCGCAGGGGGCGCTGGTCTGCTGCCTCGCGCTGATCCTGGCGCTGCCCGACCTAGTCTGGGGCGTGTGGGGCAGGGTCGAGCCGGTGCGCTACCCGCCCGGCTGGGCCGCCGTGGCGTCGGCGATCAACGCCGACCCGCGGACCGTCGCCGTACTGCCCGCCGGCACCATGCGCCGCTTCCCGTGGTCCGGCCCGGCGCCGGTGCTCGATCCCCTGCCCCGCTGGGTGCGCGCCGACGTGCTGATGACTGGTGACCTGGCCATCTCCGGGGTGACGGTTCCCGGGGAGGGCAACCACGCCCGGGCGGTGCAGGAGTTGCTGCTGGCGGGGCCGGATCGTGCCGCGTTGGCCGCGGCCGGCGTCGGGTGGTTGGTCGTCGAATCGGACAGCGCCGGTGACATGGGCGCGTCCGCCCGCACCCTCGGCCCGCTGACACCGGTCTTCCGCGACGACGAACTCGCCCTGTATCGGATCGGCGGCGACACCGCCGGTGTGTCCGCCGGGCGCCGCCGGGCGGCCGTGATCGCGCATCT
>NZ_MBEM01000013.1:0-969 GCF_001954045.1 Mycobacterium sp. SP-6446
TCGGGTCATGCGGGCCTTGTCGCGCTCGCCCAGGTGTCGGGTCATGCCGCTGGCCTGTTCCCACAGCCCCCACGCCACCGACAACCCCGCCAAGCCCTGCGCACGCCGGTAGGCGGCCAGACCATCGAGGAAACTGTTGGCCGCCGCGTAATTGCCCTGCCCCGGGGCGCCCACGATGCCGGCCATCGACGAGAACATCACAAACGCCGAAACATCCAGTTCCGCGGTGAGCTCGTGTAGGTTCCAGGCCCCATCCACCTTGGCCCGCAACACCGCATCCACCCGATCCGGCGTCAACGAACCGATCAGCCCGTCATCAAGCAGCCCCGCGGCGTGAAACACCCCCTTGAGCGGATATTGCGCCGGCAGCCCCGCGATCAACGCCGCCACCGCATCGCGATCGGCCACATCGCAGGCCACCACCGACACCCGCGCCCCCGCGTCTTCCAGCCGACTCACCACCTCGGCCACACCCTCGGCATCCGAGCCCTGGCGACTGGCCAACACCACATGCGCCACCCCATAACGCGTCGCCAGATGCTGCGCCAGCGCCGAACCCGCCATCCCGGTCCCCCCGGTGACCACCACACTGCCCCCGGCAAGCCCGCGCTCGCCGATGGTGAGCACCACTTTGCCGACGTGGCGAGCCTGGCTGATGAAGCGATACGCCGCCGGGGCGGATCGCACGTCAAAGGTCTTGACCGGCAACGGCTTCAACGTGCCCGCCGCGAAGAGCCCCATCAGCTCGGCCAGCATCGCCGCGATGTGGTCCGGGCCGGCCTCCATCAGATCGAAGGCCCGATACTGCACGTGGTTGTCGGCGGCGACCTGCCGCGGGTCGCGCAGGTCGGTCTTGCCCATCTCGATGAAGCGCCCACCATCGGACAGCAACCGCAGCGACGCGTCGATGAACTCACCGGCCAGCGAGTTGAGCACCACATCCACCCCGGCGCCGCCGGTCGCGGCAAG
>NZ_MBEM01000014.1:0-2099 GCF_001954045.1 Mycobacterium sp. SP-6446
GGTGCGCTCGGTGGGGGCGCAGTGGCTGGACGTCGGGATCGACGCGGCCGGCGAGGGCGGCTACGCCCGCGAGCTCACCGAAGACGAACGCGCCCAGCAGCAGAAGGCGTTGGAAGACGCGATCAGCGGATTCGACGTGGTGATCACCACGGCGTTGGTGCCGGGCCGGCCCGCGCCGCGTCTGGTGACCGCCGCGGCGGTGGAGGCGATGAAACCCGGCAGCGTCATCGTCGACCTGGCGGGAGAGGCCGGCGGCAACTGCGAGCTCACCGAACCGGGGCAGACGGTGGTCAAGCATGACGTGACTATCGCGTCGCCCCTGAACCTGCCGGCGACGATGCCCGAGCACGCCAGCGAGCTCTACAGCAAGAACATCACCGCGCTGCTGGATCTGCTGATCAAGGATGGGAAGCTGGCGCCGGACTTCGACGACGAGGTCATCTCGGAGTCGTGCGTGACCCGCGGGGAGGACTCCTAGATGTACGACGAACTATTGGCCAATCTGGCGATCCTGGTGCTCTCCGGGTTCGTCGGGTTCGCGGTGATCTCGAAGGTGCCCAACACGCTGCACACCCCCCTGATGTCGGGGACCAACGCCATCCACGGGATCGTGGTGCTCGGCGCGCTGGTGGTGTTCGGCGAGGTCGAGCACCCGTCGCTGGCCGTGCAGATCATCCTGTTCGTGGCGGTGGTGTTCGGGACACTGAACGTCATCGGCGGTTTCATCGTCACCGACCGGATGCTCGGCATGTTCAAGGGCAAAAAGCGTGTGCCCCAAGCGAAGACCGAGGAGCCGGCGGCCAAATGAACTACTTGGTAATCGGCCTGTACATCATTTCGTTCGCGCTCTTCATCTACGGTCTGATGGGTCTGACGGGCCCCAAGACCGCGGTGCGCGGCAACCTGATCGCCGCGGTGGGCATGGCCATCGCTGTGGCGGCGACCCTTGTCAAGATCCGGCACACCGACCAATGGGTATTGATCATCGCCGGCCTCGTGGTGGGCGTCGTGCTCGGTGTTCCGCCGGCGCGGTTGACCAAGATGACCGCCATGCCCCAGCTGGTGGCGTTCTTCAACGGCGTCGGCGGCGGCACCGTCGCGCTCATCGCGCTCTCGGAATTCATTGAGACATCAGGCTTCTCGGCCTTCCAGCACCACGAGTCGCCGACCGTGCACATCGTGGTGGCGTCGTTGTTCGCCGCGATCATCGGATCGATCTCGTTCTGGGGCTCGATCATCGCGTTCGGCAAACTGCAGGAGATCATCTCCGGATCGCCGATCGGTTTCGGCAGGGCCCAGCAACCGATCAATGTGCTGCTGCTGGCCGCGGCCGTCGCGGCCGCCGTGGTCATCGGCCTGGACGCACACCCCGGCAGCGGCGGGGTGTCGCTGTGGTGGATGATCGGCCTGCTGGCCGCGGCCGGCGTGCTGGGCCTGATGGTGGTGCTACCAATCGGCGGCGCCGACATGCCCGTGGTCATCTCACTGCTGAACGCGATGACGGGGCTGTCGGCCGCCGCGGCGGGATTGGCGTTGAACAACACCGCGATGATCGTGGCGGGCATGATCGTCGGCGCCTCGGGTTCGATCCTGACCAACCTGATGGCCAAGGCGATGAACAGGTCCATCCCGGCGATCGTCGCCGGCGGTTTCGGCGGCGCTGGCGTCGCGCCCAGCGGCGACGGCGGCGGCGACAAGCACGTCAAGTCCACATCGGCCTCCGATGCGGCGATCCAGATGGCCTACGCCAACCAGGTGATCGTGGTCCCGGGTTACGGCCTGGCCGTCGCGCAGGCGCAGCACGCCGTCAAGGACATGGCTTCGCTGCTGGAGGACAAGGGCGTGCCGGTGAAGTACGCGATCCACCCGGTGGCCGGCCGCATGCCCGGGCACATGAATGTGTTGCTGGCCGAGGCCGAGGTGGACTATGACGCCATGAAAGACATGGACGACATCAACGACGAGTTCGCCCGCACCGACGTCGCGATCGTCATCGGCGCCAACGATGTCACCAACCCGGCGGCCCGCAATGAGGCGTCGAGTCCGATCTACGGCATGCCGATTCTCAATGTGGACAAGGCCAGGTCGGTGATCGTGCT
>NZ_MBEM01000015.1:0-3153 GCF_001954045.1 Mycobacterium sp. SP-6446
GCCGCGGTGATGGTGGCCCCCGGCAACAACGTCACCGCCGAGACCGCCGCCTCGTGATCGCCGACCGGCACGTTGTAGGTGACCGCGAGGTCGACGCCGTTGATGCAGCCCAGCGCGTCGGTGACCGGCTCGCCGTAGACCAACCCGCGCGCGGTGCGGATCACCGTGCCGCGCCTGCCCATCAGCCAGTAGTCACCGTCCTCGTCGCGGCGGAACAGGTACTCGGTCGATATCCAGGTGTCGGCGGGAGCGAACACCCCGCGTTTGACCGACGCGGTCGGGTCGATCGGGCCGTTGGACTGGGCGAGCAGCACGCCGACCTCGTTGGTGTCGGCGACCTGGACGAAGCCGCGCTCGTTCTCCAGGATCAGGTCGTGTTCGGCGTCGTAGGCGCCGAGCTCGACGCGTCCGGCGCCGGGCAGCGGGCGGCCCTCGCTGCCGACCTTGATGCCGGACACGTTGGCCAGCACCGCCTGCCCATCGGTGGTGGCGAAGAATTCGACGACGTGGGCGGGCGCGAACGCCTCGACGACCCGGTCCCACAACCCGGTCGGCATGCCCGATCCAATGAACAGCCGCACCGGGTGGTTGCCGTGCAGCACGAACGCCGGATCGTCGACGACCTCGCGCAGCATGGCCCAGGTGTAGGCCACCACCGTGACCCCGTACTGCCGTACCTCCTTGACGAACCGGTCCGGCCGCAGCCCACGCGACAGAGCGATGCGGGTGCCGCCCACGACCGCGCCGCCCAGGCTGACCAGCAGAGCCGACTCGTGGTGCAGCGGCGTCAGGCAATACACGGTGTCTCGGCGGTCCAGGTTGGCGGCCGACGCCGTTCCGAAGGCCGACACCGCCCACCGGTAGTTGGTGATCTGCTTGGCCACCAGCTCGCCACCCGCGGCGCTGAACGCGATGAACGCCAGATCGCGGGCCAATCCCGGGTTCGGTCGATACCACGCCGGCAGCTCGACCGCGTCCGGGTCGATCTGCTCCATGTCGATGACTTGGCCTTGCTCCAAGGCGTCCTCCGGCAGGTGCAGGTCGCGCGTCTCGCCGCCGCCCAGCACCAGCACCTGGCCCGGCATCTCGCGGGCGGCTTCCAGGTTGGTGGGGTCGGTCAGGATCTCGCTCACTCCCCCGAGCCGCACCGACGCGGCCAGGTCGGCATCGGGCCGCATCACCACGGCGACCGCCCCCAGCCGGGACAGCGCGGCGATCGCCACCAGCGCGCTGGGCCGGGTCTCCATCAGCACACCGACACGGTCGCCCTGCCGAACGCCGACTTCGATCAGGCCGCGAACGACGTTGTTGATGCGCCGGTTGACGGCCTCGTAGGTGTGCACACGCCCGTCGAACAACAGGAATTCACCCCGCGGGGCGTCGTGCGCCTGCTCATCGATGATGCGGCCCAACGAGATTCGGGTGTGATCGTTGATCTGTCCCAGCCGGGCCAACCGGGGCAGGGTGCGCGCGGTCTCCACGGCCAGGGTGCGCATCGATTTGTTGGCCGCGATCACCGCGCCGGCCGCGCCGCGCACCAATCCCAGCGCCGCCTCGGAGACTTCGCCGATGCCGTGCGCAAGCCGCGAACTGAACGCCACACCGCTGTCGGTGGATTCGGTCGGCTGATCGGCCATCAGGTCGATGCCGGCGGGCTTGTCGCCACCGGTGGACAGCCACTGCACCCATTCGGCCACCGTCGGCCAGCTCTCCCTCGCCGCCTTGGATCCGACTACGAGGCCGAAATGCCCTGTCCGGATGGTGCATTCGTAGACCTCGGCGTTGGGCGCCGCGCGCCGGATCCCGCGCACCGACGCCGGCTGTCCGATGTCGTCGACCTCCCCGACGAAGGCCAGCACCGGGCAGGTGATGTCGGTGAGCGTGACCATCTGCCCGTTGATCGCGAAACCGCCCGTCATCATGCGGTTGTGGGCGATGAACTGCTTCAGCAGCTCCGAGATCGCCGGGCCCGACCACGCGATCCAGCCCTCGCGTTCCAGGAACCTGCGCTGTTGCTCGCGTGGCAGCAGGGCCTCCCGGTCGTGCAGCTGACGCACGAAGTCGACCCGGGCCTTCGCCGTCTTGAGCGGGTCCATCATCTGAAAACCGGTGCGCGCCATCCAACTTGGGATGTCCAGCCTGCTGAAGACGTGATCCGCCATGAAGTTGGCGGCGGGTGCGGCGAAGTTCGCCGGGATGCCCATGGGCAGGGCGGCCAGGGTGTCCACCGGGGATCCGAATGCCACGATGCTGGCGATGTTCTTCGAACGCCGGTACGCCGCGGCCTGGTAGCAGAACATGCCGCCCTGCGAGTACCCGACCAGATGGACGTCGCTGCCCGTCGCGTCCTTAACGGTGTCGATGGCCTGGCCGAGCGCGACGATGTGGTCGGCCAGGTTGCGGCGCATGCCGCCCTCGACCTTGTCGGGTGACCCGAAGTCGATGACCCAGGGATCGAGTCCCGCGGCGTGCAGGATGCCCACCGCGCCGTCCTCGCGGGTGACGTCCCACATGTCGGCCGACATCATCATCGGATGCACCATCAGCACGGGCGGGCCTACCGGCGCGTGCCCAGGCCTGCTGTCGGGTGGGAAGTAACGCCGAAGCTTGTACATCGGCACGCTCTCGACGATCTGGGACGGCGACGGGACAGTCCCCGTTTCCAGGCCCCCCAGCCGCAGTACTTCCAGACCGTTTTGCGCCGTGGCGACGAGGCGCTCGACCGGCCGTGTGACCATCGAAAAATTGAGATCCACCCGGCGCTCCCTGAACTGTTGACAGCGTGGCCATCATGGCACATCAGCAGCACGTGCGGTTCTGGTCAGGGTGTTTTGCCCGGGCGCGAAGCCACTGCGGTTAGAAAGGTGGCGGGTCGGGATCGGTTGCGACGTAGTCGATCTCTTGCGCGCCGACGGACACCGCCCGACGAGGTTGACGGTTTCGATAATTACGCTCGCGCTCGGCGTTGACGCGATGGGCTCTGTTCTGGGCCCGCGTCGTCGCGCGCAGCGGCATCATCGCCGTGCGGTCGCCGCGCCGATCCAGGTCTGCGCGATCCGGTGGGGGGACCGCCCCGGTAGGCGCGCACAGGGTGGGAAACAGCAGCGCACTGCCCGGGGTGGTGGCGTACGTGTGCCCGTCCGGCATGGTCCA
>NZ_MBEM01000016.1:0-18803 GCF_001954045.1 Mycobacterium sp. SP-6446
CTTGTAGTACAGCAGTTCGTGACGGTAGTGCAGCTGCTCGAGGAGCAGATTGCGCCCCAGATCCGTTGCGAGGCTTTGCAATTGACGCCACACGCGATCGGCTTGTTGATCGAGCGTGAGCACGGCCGACGGAAGGCGGCCGGTGAGGCCCAAGCGTCGCCGCTGCTCGTGGGTGAAGCCCACCCCGCGATTGAGGCTCGGCGCGGCCAACGCGGCCGGGATGTGCGGCGTGCAGGGATCGCTCATCACAACCTCCAGGCCTGGTGTCAGATGGAGAAGTCCTCGCCGTGCCACACCCCGGCCTCGGGTGGCCGGATCACGCGGCCGTTCTGCGGGCCCTCGCCCGAAGCCTCCAGCTTGGCCACCCTGGTGAGCAGGGATTGCAGGCTGACCCCGACGAGGTCGGGCATCATCGAGTCGTCCGGGGTGCCCCGGCCGGCGCGGCTGATGACCTGCCCGGGGACCCCGACGACCACCGAACTCGACGGCACCGGCTTCACCACCACCGCGTTGGCCCCGATCCGGCTGTCGTCGCCGATTTTGATCGCGCCGAGGATCTTGGCGCCCGCGCCGATGGTCACGCGGTCGCCGACGGTGGGATGGCGTTTCCCGGTATCCGCGCCGCTGCCGCCGAGGGTGACGCCGTGGTACATGTGGACGTCCTCGCCCACCTCGGCGGTTTCCCCGATCACCACGCCGGTCGCGTGGTCGATGAACAGGCCGGGGCCGAGGGTCGCGGCGGGGTGGATGTCGACCCCGGTGAAAATGCGGGTGAGCTCGGCGAACGTCCGCGCCGCCAATCTCGCGCCCCTGTTCCACAGCCAATGGCTGATCCGGTGGCCCCAGATGGCGTGCACGCCGGGGTAGGCGAAGATGACCTGCAGCGTGGTGGGCCTCGCGGGATCGCGCTCCCGGGCCGCCCGTATGTCGCGCCGCATCGCTGCGAACATGGCTAGTCCGCCACGTCGGCGAACAACGGCGTGCTCAGGTAGCGCTCGCCGAAGTCGGGGAGCACGACGACGACCAGCTTGCCGGCGTTCTCGGGCCGGCGCGCCACCTGCAGGGCCGCCACGGCGGCGGCCCCCGAGGAGATGCCGACCAGCAGCCCCTCTTCGGCGGCCAACCGCCGGGCCAGGTTCAGCGAGTCTTCGTTGCCGACCGTGATCACCTCGTCGACCAGATCCATATCGAGGACCGCCGGGACGAATCCGGCGCCTATGCCCTGGATCGGGTGGGGTCCCTTCTGTCCGCCGGACAGCACCGGCGACGCGGCCGGTTCGACGGCGACGAATTGCGCCGACGGCTTGCGTTCCTTGATGACCTGGGCGACGCCGGTAATGGTCCCGCCGGTGCCGATCCCGGACACGAAGATGTCGACCTTGCCGTCGGTGTCGCGCCAGACCTCCTCGGCGGTGGTCGCGCGGTGTATCGCCGGGTTGGCCAGATTCTCGAACTGCTGTGGCACGAAATAGCGCTGGTCGGTCTTGGCCAGCTCCTCGGCCTTGGCAATCGCGCCCGGCATACCGTCCGGCCCCGGGGTCAGGACGAGTTCGGCGCCGTAGGCGCGCAGCAGCATCCGCCGCTCGATGCTCATCGTCTCGGGCATGGTCAGCACGCATCGGTAGCCGCGGGCCGCGCACACCATTGCCAGCGCGATGCCGGTGTTCCCGCTCGTCGGCTCGAGGATGATCGTGTCCGGCTTGATCAGACCGGCCTTTTCGGCCGCATCCAGCATGGCCACCCCGATGCGGTCCTTCACGCTGTTGGCCGGGTTGAACGATTCCAGCTTGGCGACGACGTCGGCCACGGCGCCCTCGGTGACCCGGCGCAGCCGCACCAGCGGCGTGTTTCCGATCAGCTGTGTGACATCCTCGGCGATGCTCATGAAACTTCTTCCTTAGGCGACGGTGGTGCGGGACTGATCGGATCTGCCAGTTGACGATGCGCCCGGTGCCGGACGTAGTCCTTCAGTGACGCCGAGCGTCAATGGGATTGGCACCTGAAATGGTCCTATGAGTTCGGATTCGGCGGTTGCTTCGGTTGTTTTTGGGTTCGTCGATGTCCCGAAAGACTTTTGCTCACCCACTGAGTAGGCAATTGTAGAGGTCTCGCGATTGGGTCTGGATTCCGGCTGCCGGCGGCCGGGCTGGCACCGCCTGCATCCCTTCGTGGGCGGCGCAATTGCGTTCACCCTGAATCGAACACTTGCTTTCGGCCTGACTTCTCCGAACTGTGAGCTTCGACAGCGACTGCCGAACGGTCGGCGGTCGCGGATGCGCGAGTAGGTTCCGACATGGCGGAAAGAAATCCGCACGGCCTTGCTGTGGTCGCCCGCGCGCCACCCGGTCTTGCGCAGACCCCATCTGAACGCGGCGGCGGACGTTCGCCGCATTGACCAGATTTCTTCTGATTGATTGCAACCCTGACGCCGGGCATCGCTTTGCCCGTAAGTTGCGGCAATGTTCCATGCGCGCAACAGACGATGCCGTCCGCATGTAAACAACGCTTACCCGTTACCGCGCAACTGATTACGAGCGGGTGAACGGTATTACGGAATTGGGGGACGGATGAACGCCACCGCCGTGGCAAGGCCCATAAATGCGCTGGGTCAGTTCTTCGTGCTCAGCATCGAGTCATTGGTTGCCGTGGTGCGAGGGCCGTGGGCGTGGCGCGAACTCTTGGAACAGATCTGGTTTGTCGCCAGGGTCTCGATCTTTCCGACGATCATGCTGTCGATCCCGTACACCGTGCTCATCGTGTTCGTCCTGAACATCCTGCTCGTCGAGATCGGCGCCGGCGATCTCTCGGGTGCCGGGGCGGCGCTCGCATCGGTGACCCAAGTTGGGCCCGTCGTCACCGCGATGGCCGTCGCCGGTGCGGGCTCGACGGCGATGTGCGCCGACCTGGGCGCGCGCACCATCCGCGAGGAAATCGACGCGATGAAGGTGATCGGCGTCAATCCCGTTCAGGCCCTGGTGGTTCCGCGGATCATTGCCGCGACGTTCGTGGCGTTGTTGCTGTACTCGGTGGTCGCCGTGACCGGCCTGACGGGAAGCTACATCTTCGTGGTCTTCGTTCAGCACGTCACGCCGGGCGCATTCATCGCCGGGATGACACTGGTCACCGGGCTTCCGCAGGTGGTGATTTCGCTCATCAAGGCGACGCTGTTCGGGTTGTCCGCCGGCCTAATCGCTTGCTACAAGGGTCTATCCGTGGGCGGCGGCCCCACCGGCGTCGGGAACGCGGTGAACGAGACCGTGGTGTTTTCGTTCATGGCCCTGTTCTTCATCAACATCGTGGTCACTGCGCTCGGGGTAAAGGTGACCGCGAAATGAGTGACCTCGCGGGCGAACAGACGTGGGTCCCCAACCTCGGACCCCGGCTCGTCGCCGCCATCCGGAGGCTGGGCGAACAGACGGCGTTCTACGGCCAATCCTTGGCCTCCACCGGCGACGCGGTACGGCGCTACCCGGGGGAACTGCTGAGGCTGATCGCCGACATGGGAATGGGTACAGGCGCTCTCGCGGTGATCGGCGGCACCGTCGGCATCATCGGCTTCCTCACACTGACCACCGGCGCCCTCGTCGCCGTACAGGGCTACGACACCCTGTCCAACATCGGAGTCGAGGCGCTGACCGGATTCCTGTCAGCGTTCTTCAACGTCCGGATGATCGCGCCATGCACGGCCGGGGTGGCGCTGGCCGCCACCATCGGTGCCGGCACCACGGCGCAGCTGGGCGCGATGCGCATCAACGAGGAGATCGACGCGCTCGAAGTGATGGGGATCCGCTCGATCACCTATCTGGCGTCCACCCGGATCATCGCCGGGATCCTCGTCGTCATCCCCCTGTACGCGGTTGCCGTGCTGATGTCGTTCTTCGCGGCCAAATTCGGCACGATCTACATCTACGGCCAGTCGCGCGGCGTGTACGAGCACTACTTCTCCACGTTCCTGCGTCCCACCGACCTGTTTTGGTCGTTTTTGGCGGCGCTGACGATGGCCGCGGGCGTGATGGTCGTGCACACCTATTACGGCTTCACCGCGACGGGCGGCCCCGCCGGGGTGGGGGAGGCGGTCGGTCGGTCCGTGCGGTCGTCGATGATCGTCACCGCCTTTGTGTGCCTGATGATTTCGCTGTCCATCTACGGGCAATCCGGCAACTTCAACCTGTCGGGATGACTACGATGAGTACCGACCGCCGCAGGCATAGCAAGGGCAACAGCACCCGCCGGGGCAAGCTCGACCCGATCTGGTGGGCGCCAACGTTGTTTCTTCTGGTCGCCGGACTGATCGTGCTTACCGCCGCGTCGTTCTCGGGCACGTTCCGCCCATCCATCCCGCTCACGCTGGAGTCGGACCGGGCGGGACTGGTCATGGAACCCGGCGCGAAGGTGAAGCTGCGCGGCGTACAGATCGGCCAGGTCGCGTCGATCGGCACCGACGTGAAAGCGGCCCAGCTGCGGCTGAAAATGGACCCGGGCCCCTTCAAATATCTGCCGAGCAACATCGAGGCGGAGATCAAATCGACCACGGCGTTCGGGTCGAAGTATGTCGATCTGATCGTGCCCGAGCACCCCAGCGCCGCGGCGCTGCGGCCCGGCGCGGTGCTGCGCTCACGCAACGTCACCGTAGAAGTCAACACGGTGTTCGAAAACCTGCAGTCCGTGGTC
Source organism: Mycobacterium sp. SP-6446 (assembly GCF_001954045.1). NCBI lineage: Bacteria > Bacillati > Actinomycetota > Actinomycetes > Mycobacteriales > Mycobacteriaceae > Mycobacterium > Mycobacterium sp. SP-6446. The sequence goes on from NZ_MBEM01000016.1 coordinate 4,672, forward strand.
CAGGCGCTTGACCCGGCGAAGCTCAACGCGATCTTGTCGGCCTTCGCGCAGTCGGTGCGCGGCAAGGGCGACCGGATTGGGCAGGCGGTCACCGACGCGAACAACCTGCTGCTTGCCGTCAACCCCAGGATGGGAACGATCCAGCGGGACTGGCGGTTGTTCGGCAAGACATCGACCGCCTATTCCGATGCGGCACAGGATATCCTGTCGATCCTCGACTCGGCGTCGACCTCGAGCGCCACCCTTACCGAAAACCAGCGGTCACTGGACACGCTGCTGTTGTCGGCGGTGGGCTTCAGTCAGGCCGGCATCAACGTGCTCGGCAACAGCGAATCCAACATCGTGCGTTCGGTCAACCTGCTCGATCCGACGACCGCGCTGCTCAACAAATACTCGCCGACCTACACCTGCTTGTTCCAGGGCGCGCAATGGTACGTCGACCACGGTGGCCGAGACGCGTTGGGCGGCAATGGCTATTCGGTGATCCTGGACGCGGCCCTCCTGTTCGGCGACGACCCGTACCGATACCCGAAGCATCTGCCGAAGGTCAATGCGACGGGCGGTCCCGGCGGCAGGCCGAGCTGCGGTTCGTTGCCCGATCCGAGTGCGAACTTCCCGGTTCGTGCTCTGGTCACCGACACCGGCTGGGGCGCCGCGCCGAACGAGATCCGCACCAACGTGGCCGCCGGTAATCCATGGTGGGCCAACTACTTCCCGACCACCAAGAACCCTCCCGAGGCGCCGCGCTACTTCTGGCGCGGGGGGCAGCCGCCGCCATGAGAAGACGAAAGATGTCCGCCGTGATCGTCCGGGTGGCGCTGTTCACGGTGATCTGCCTGGTATTCACGTTCGCGCTGATCGCGGTGTTCGGCCAGTTGCGTTTCGAGGACCGCACGGGCTATCAAGCGGTCTTCACCAACATATCCGGCCTGAAGTCCGGCAATTTCGTCCGCATCGCCGGGGTCGAAGTCGGCAAGGTCGGCGACCTCACGCTGCATCACGACGGCACGGTGACCGTCGGTTTCGCGGTCGACAGGGGAGTGCGGCTCACGGAGGGCACCAAAGCCGTTGTGCGGTACGAAAACCTGATCGGCGACCGGTATCTCGCCCTCGAAGAGGGCGCCGGCGCGCCACGTCGGTTGACGCCCGGCGCGACGATTCCGATGGCGCGGACGTCGCCGGCACTGGACATCGACGCGCTGATCGGCGGCTTCCGACCGTTGTTCCGCGCGCTGGATCCCGATCAGGTGAACGCGCTGTCCGGTGAGCTGCTGCGCATTTTCCAGGGTCAGGGCGGCACCCTCGCCTCGGTGCTGGCGCAGACCTCGATGCTGACCTCCACCCTGTCCGGGCGCAGCGAACTGATCGGCGAGCTGATCACGAACTTGAACACCGTGTTGCACACCTTCGCCACGCGCGACCACGAGTTCTCCGACGGCCTGGACAAGCTGTCGGCGCTCGTGGACGGCCTGGCGCAGCGCAAGACCGACATCTCCACCGGGCTGGCGTACATCAACGCGGCCGCCGGGTCGGTCGCCGACCTGCTGGTGCAGTCGCGCCAGCCGATCAAGGACGTGGTGCGCGAGACGGACCGGACGTCCAACCAGGTGCTCTCCGACCGCGAGTATTTCGACAACCTGCTCAAGGAGCTGCCCGACATCTATCAGGTCCTGGCCCGTCAGGGCCTGAACGGCGACTACTTCGGCTTCTACTTCTGCGAAGTGTTGCTCAAGCTCAACGGCAAGGGCGGCAACCCGATCTTCGTCAAACTGATCGGCCAGCCGAGCGGGCGGTGCACGCCGCGATGAAGCGAATCAACATCAAACCGCTCAGCGATCGCAATCCCGTCCTGGTCGGCATTGTCGGCACGGTGATCGTGACGTGCGTCGTGATCGCCGCCTTCGAATACAACAAGTTGCCGTTCATCAAGAACACCAATGACTACTCGGCATACTTCTCCGAGGCCGGCGGCATCAAAACCGGTAGCACGGTTCGGGTTTCGGGCATGGGTGTCGGGAGGGTCTCGGAGATTCGCCTGGACGGCACCAAGGTCCGGGTCGGGTTCACCGTCCGTAAGGACATTCAGCTGGGCGACCGCACGGAAGCGGCGATCAAGACCGAGACCATTCTGGGCAGCAAGATGCTCGAGCTCACGTCGCGCGGCAACGGGAGCCTGACGGGACCCATCCCGCTGGAGCGCACCCGGTCGCCGTACGACCTGCCCGACGCGCTGGGTGACCTGACGACCACCATCAGCGGTTTGGACACCGCCCAATTATCGTCCGCGCTAACGACATTGGCGAACACCTTCAAGGAAACCCCACCGGATCTCAAACCCGCGCTGCAGGGGGTGGCCAGGTTCTCGGAGACCCTGAACAGCCGCGACGCGCAATTGCGCAGCCTGCTGGGGAATGCCAACAAGATCTCGGCGGTGCTGGGCAAGCGCAGCCAACAGATCGCCACCCTGGTCGCCAATTCCAACGCCCTGCTGGCGGCGCTGCTGGACGAACGGGATTCACTCGACGCTTTGATGAACAACCTCACCGCGGTGTCACACCAGATCTCGGGACTGGTCAAGGACAACAGGACTCAACTCAAGCCGGCCCTCGACAAGCTCAACGGGGTGCTCGAGGTCCTCGACAACCGCAAAGAAGACCTGCAACGAACCCTGCCCAAGTTCAAGCGGTACGCGATGTCGTTTGGCGAATGCCTGGGTTCCGGACCATTTTTCAAGGCCTATGTGGCGAACCTGATTCCCGGCCAGCTCAGCGGCCCCGTTCTCGACGCCGACATGTATGACCGGGTCTTGGATCCGAACCAGAAGCTGCCGTCGGAGGCGGTCGACCCGCCGACCGGGACTCCACCCGTGCCGCCGGAGAACGCCCCGGTCCCGTTGTGGTCCCAGCCGCCGTCACCGCCGCCGTCGACACCGCCGGTCCGGATCGTCCCCCCGCCCGCCCACCAGCCCGACGGGCCGTGAACATGAACCGTCGCAACTTACAGATCCTGGCCGCCGTCAGCCTTGCGGCCACGCTGACGATTTCTTCGGTGATCGTCGGCGTGAAGCTCTGGAGCACCGTCGAAAAGAGCACGTACTCGGCATATTTCGCCGAGACCAACGGCCTGTTCGTGGGCGACGAGATCCGCATCCTGGGTGTCGCGGTCGGTGTGGTGGACAAGATCGAGCCGCAACCCACCAGTTCCAAGGTGACGTTCTCGGTCGACAAGCAGTATGCGGTGCCCGCCGACGCCCGCGCCGCGATCCTGTCGCCGTCACTGGTGACCTCGCGCGCGATCCAACTCGTCCCGGCGTACTCCGGCGGGCCCAAACTGAGCCCCGGCGCGTCGATCCCGCTCAACCGCACCGCGGTACCGGTCGAATGGGACGACTTTCGCAAGCAGCTGGAAAAACTGACCGGCGCGCTGCAACCGACGGCCCCGGGCGGCGTGAACTCGGTGGGCGAATTCATCAACTCCGCCGCCGACAACCTGCGCGGCGAGGGGGACACCGCCCGCGACACCGTACTCAAGCTCTCCGAAGCGATTTCGGCGCTCGGCGATCACGCCGACGACATCTTCAGCACGGTGCGCAATCTGCAGCTGCTGGTGTCGGCGCTGTACTCCAGCAGCGACCTGTTGGCCTCGTTCAACCAGAACCTCGCCAGCGTGACGACGGTGCTGTCGAACACACCCAACGAGGTCGCCAACGCGGTGAAGGGACTCGACCAGGCCCTGGGAGACGTGCGCGACTTCCTCGCCGAAAACCGGGAAACAATGGGTGTCACGTTCGACCGGATGGGTTCCATTACCACCGCGCTGAACGACAGCCGTGGTGACATCAAGCAGATCCTGCACATCGCCCCAACGGTTTTCCAGAACTTCCTCAACATCTATCAGCCGGCCCAGAGCGCGATGACCGGCATCATCGCGCTGAACAACTTCGCCGACATCCCGCAGTGGATCTGCAGCTCGATCGAGGCGGCGTCGCGCGCGCGGCTGGCCCGGGTGTCAAAGCTGTGCCTGCAGTACGTGGAGCCGGTCATCAAGAACCGCATCTACAACTACATCCCGGCGGGGCTCAACCCGTTCGTCGGGACGCAGGCCCGGCCGGACGAGATCACCTACAGCGAGGACTGGCTGCGGCCCGGCTACACGCCCCCCGCGGCGCCCCCACCGCCCGAGGCGCCCGCACCGCCGGACGCGGCGCCGCCCGCCGAGGCGCCGCCTCCACCGCCGAACGGCACGATCAGCTCGACCCAGGTGCTGCAGAACCTGATGCTTCCGGCGGGGCCATCATGAGACGCGCGATAGCCGCGGGGCTGGGAGCGATATGCGTTGCCGCGCTTGCGGGTTGCGGATGGCGGGGCTTGAACTCGTTCACCCTGCCCGGCACCGCCGGCGGGGGCCCGGGCTCCTACACGATCCAGGCGCAGATGCCGGACGTGGTCACCATCCAGGAGAACACCCGCGTTCGCGTCGACGACGTCAACGTCGGCAACGTCACCAAGATCGAGCTGCAGGACTGGCATGCGCTGGTCACCATGCGCATCAACGGCGACGTCCGCCTGCCGGCCAATTCGACCGCCAAGCTCGGGCAGACCAGCCTGCTCGGGTCGATGCATATCGAGCTCGCGCCGCCCAAGGACGAGCCGCCGTCCGGCCAACTGACCAACGGATCGGTCATCCCGCTGGCGCGCGCGAGCCTGTATCCGAGCACCGAGCAGACGCTGGCCTCGGTGTCAATCCTGCTCAACGGCGGGGGAATTGCGCAGTTGCAGGAGATCAACCAGTCGATCGCCAAGGCGTTCGCCGGCCGGGAAAACGACATGCGCAGCCTGCTGGGCCAGTTGGACGAGTTCATCGCGCGCACCAACGATCAGACCGACGACATCATCGCCGCCGCCGAGAATCTGAACTCGCTGGCGGGTCAGGTGGCCGACAAGGATCCGGTTGTCGACAAGGCGTTGACGACGGTGCCCAAAGCCCTCGCGGTGCTGGCCGACCAGCGCACCAAGATCGCCGACGCGATCGATCAGCTGGGCAAGTTCAGCGCGTTGGCGGCCGACACCATCCACCAAAGCCGGGAATCCCTGGTGAACAACCTGCGCAATATCGAGCCAGTGCTGCGCTCGCTCGCCGATGCGGGTCCGGCGCTCACCAGGGGTCTGGACGGCTTGGCGGCCTACCCGTGGCCCGCGTCCACCGTGCGCAATTGGTTCCGCGGTGACTACGCCAATCTCACCCTGGTCGTCGATTTGACGTTGAGCCGCATCGACCAGGGGCTGTTCACCGGGTCACGATGGGAAGGCAATCTCACCCGACTCGAACTGCAGTGGGGACGCACGATCGGCATGCAGCCGAGCCCGGCCACCGCCGGAAACCCGCTGACCTATCCCTACCACAGCGGGGGATACTGATGCTGCGCCTCAATCGCAGGACCTGGATCCAGTTGGCCGCGTTGTCGCTGGTGACGGTGTTGTCGTGTGGCGCAATGGCATTCAACTTCATGAAGTTACCCGCGACAGTGTTCGGGATCGGGGAATACACCGTCACGGTCGATCTGCCCCAGTCGGGCGGCCTGTATGAGACTTCTGTTGTCACCTACCGGGGCACCGACGTCGGTCAGGTCAAGTCGGTCGACGTCACCGCCTCCGGGGTGCGCGCGGTGCTCGCTCTGCGATCCGGGGTCGAGGTGCCGTCCGACGTCCAGGCGTCGGTGCACAGCCGCTCGGCGATCGGTGAGCAATACATCGAACTGACGCCGCAGCCCGGCAGGGACGGCGAGCATTCCCGGTCGCTGCGTGCCGGCGACATCATTCCCGCCGGGCGGGTCGACGTGCCCGTCGACATCGGGCACCTGCTGGACCTGACCAACCGTGCGCTGCAGGCGATTCCGCGCGACAACCTGCGCACCGTGATCGACGAGAGCAACCGGGCGGTCGCCGGCCTGGGGCCCGAGCTGTCGCGGATCGTCGACGGGTCGACAGCGCTGGCCATCGCGGGAGGCCGGACCGTCGACCCGCTCGCCACCCTGATCGACCAATCGCCGCCGGTGCTCAACTCCCAGGTCCAGACGGCGGGCGCCATCGCAAGCTGGGCCGATCGCACCGCCGCCATCATGGCGCAATTCAAGGCGCAGGACGCCGCGGTGCGAGATCTCCTGACGCAGGGCGGTTCCGGGCTGGAGGAGGGTCGCGCGCTGCTCGACCGCGTGGCACCGGCGGTTCCGGTGTTGTTCGCCAACCTCGCGAGCCTCGGTGACATCGCGGTCGTCTACCGCCATGACATCGAACAGCTCCTGGTGCTGTTGCCGCAAGGCATCGCGGCGATGGCGGCGATCGTGGTGCCGAGCTCCAACACCAAACAGGAGTACCGGGGCGCCCAGTTGGACTTCAACCTCAACATGAACCTGCCGCCGCCTTGCACCACCGGGTATCTGCCGCCGACCCAGCGTCGCTCACCGGCCAGCGTCGACGCCCCGGACCGTCCTGCGGCGGACTTGTATTGCCGCCTGCCGCAGGACTCGGAGCTCCATGTCCGTGGGGTACGGAACATTCCGTGCGAGGCCAAGCCGTGGAAGCGGGCCCCGACGGTCGAGCTGTGTGAGAGCGACGAGGAGTACGTGCCGCTCAACGATGGCTATAACTGGAAGGGCGATCCGAACGCCACCACGACCGGCCAGGGCGTACCGCAGTATCCGCCGGGCCAGGACCCGCGGCTGCCACCGCCGCGCGGCACCGCGCCGTCGGCTCCGCCGCTTGCCGTCGCGACGTATGACCCGGCGACCGGCGACTACGTGGGACCCGACGGACGCCGCTATACCGAATCCGACCTGGCGCACCCGCGTGCCAAGAACTGGCAGTCGCTGTTGGTGCCGCCACCGTGAGAATGAAGGAGCAAGATGACCGACGAACCTGAAACCGCCGACGAAACGCAATCCGAAGGGCGGCTTTCCCGTTGGCGGAACCGATTCACCGGGCGGCGGCTTTCGGGTGCCGCATCGGTGTTGGTGGCGAGCGCGGTGATCCTGGCGACGCTGATCGGATTGGCCGGCTGGCTCGGGTACCGCGCGTACGAAAAGCACGAGGCCCAGGCGCAGCGCGACCTCTTCGTCCAGATCGCTCGACAGGGCGCGGTGAACCTCACCTCGATCAACTACACCGAGGTCGACGCCGACGTGCAGCGGATCCTCGATCTGGCCACTGGAGCGTTCCGCGATGACTTCGCCCAGCGATCCAAGCCTTTCATCGAGGTCGTCAAGGCGGCGCAATCGAAATCCGAAGGCACGGTCACCGATGCCGGGCTGGAATCCCAGCGAGGCGACGCCGCCCAGGTGCTGGTGGCCGTCGCGGTGAAGTCGCGGACCGCCGGGGGCGAGGAGGCGCCGCGGGAATGGCGCATGCGAATCGAGGTCCAGGCGGTCGGCGACGACGCCAAGGTGTCGAACGTGGTGTTCGTGCCATGACGACCCTCAGCGACAAGATCGAAGACACAGTCGTCGATATCGACGAACCGGAAGCCGTTGAGATCGACGAGGTTTCCGATGAAGAGCCCGACACCAGACGCCCGATCGCGTGGACGCGAGTGCTCGCCTACGGTGTGTTCCCCGGGCTGGCATTGCTGCTGGCGCTGGCGGCGGGCTATTTCAAGTGGGTGGACGGGTCGGCCGACGCCCTCGCGCTGGCCCGCACCGAATCGGCCCGGGTCGCAAGCGAAGACGCGGTCGCCCTGTTGTCGTACCAGGCGGATTCGGCGGACAAGGAGCTCGGCGCGGCGCGGGACCGGCTGACCGGCGAGTTCAAGGACGCTTACACCACGCTGACCCGCGAGGTCGTCATCCCTGGTGCGAAGGAAAGGCACATCTCGGCGGTCGCCAAAGTCGGCGCAGCAGCACCGGTTTCGGCAACCGCCAACCACGCCGTCGTCCTGTTGTTCGTGAACCAAACCGTGACCATCGGCAACGGCGCACCCACCGACACCCAACCCGTCATTCGGGTGACGCTGGACAAGGTCAACGGGCGATGGCTGGTTTCGCATTTCGATCCGGTGTGATGAGGGCCCCATGATCGTGTGGAAGCGCGGTAGCGCGGGGACGCTGTCGGTGGCCGTGATCCTCTGGGGAATAGCGGGATTGGCGACGCCCACCGCACACGCCGACAACAAGCGGCTCAACAGCGCCGTCGTCTCCGGCGTCTACACGCTGCAGCATCAGGCGGGCTGCACGAACGATGTCGTCAGGAACAACGCGCTGACGTTAGCCGCCGAGTGGCACGCGGATGACATGCTCAACAACCGGAATATCAACGACGACACCGGATCCGACGGATCGTCGCCGCAGGACCGCGCCAACGCCGCCGGCTTCCAGGGCAAGGCCGCCGAGACCGTGGCGATCAACCCGGCGATGTCGATCAGCAGCCTCGAGCTGATCAACCAGTGGTACCACAACTCCGATGCCATGGCGATCATCCGCGACTGCGCCAACACCGCGATCGGGGTGTGGTCGGAGAACAGCTTGGACCGCACCGTCGTGGTGGCGGTGTACGGGCAGCCGGCGCCGCGTAACCGCTGACACGCCAAGGCGGCATTTACGACGTGACGTAGTCCTTCGCCGCGTCGAGGTCCTCCACGACCTCAGCCGTGACTTCGCAGACGCACACGTGCTCGCCGCGGGGCAACCACCGGCGCAGCTGGGCATGGCGCCTGCGCAGCAGATGCTGTGCGTAAACCTTGTCGCATTGCGCCTGGGAAAACGCCATGTCCAGGTTGGTCGGCAGACCCGCCCAGTCCACCCGGTCGCGGCTTACCGCGCCATGCCGCCGCCCGCACTGCAACGGGCAGGCGGTCTTGTCGGCGTCTCTAGCTGCCACATCCGAAATGCTGCGACGGGGATGTTTCGGCCGAATGCGCCGTACGTTTCGGGCATATTACGGCTTTGGCTAAGCTCGCGCTGTGCGTCGTCGGCTGATCGTGATGCTGCTGATTCTGCTGACGACGGCTTGCGGCTCGAACGCTCCGGCACCCCGCGCGACGCCGGGTCAGAACTGCAAGGACTCCGACGGGCCCACGGCCGATACGCTGCGGCAGGCCATCGCCTCGGTTCCGATCATCGTTCCCGGCTCGACGTGGGTCGAAATCGCGCGCGGGCACACCCGTAAATGCCGGCTGTACTGGGTGCAGATCATCCCGACCATCGCCAGCGAAAACACGCCCCAGCAGTTGCTGTTCTTCGATCACAACACGCCGCTGGGCCCCGCGACGCCAAACCCGAAGCCGTACATCACCGTGCTGCCGCCCTCAGATGACACGATCACGGTCCAGTACCAGTGGCAGAAGGGCAACGATCAGCCCTGCTGCCCCACCGGAATGGGCACGGTGAAATTCCAGATCGGGCCTGACGGAAAGCTACGGGCGCTCGGGAAGATCCCCAACGAATAGCGTTGCCGCCCAAGCTCGGCGCCCTAGGAATCCGGCAGGTTCTCGGGATGCAGCATCTCGGCGTATCGCAGCGGTTCGGGGATGCCGAACCCGTCGACGAGTGTCTCGGCGTGCGGGCGCAGCGCGCGGCAGCGGTCGTTGATCCCCCGGGTGACCGCCTTGGCTCGGCCGGTGGACAGGTACCCGTGCTCGACATACCAGGCCTTGTCGTCCTCGATCACCGACAACGCGTAGAGGTCGCACACGAGCTCGAGCAGTTCGCGGGCGTCGTCGTCTTCGCACGCGTCGATCCCGGCGACGAAAGCTTCCAGCACCACCCGGTCGATGTGTGCGCTCGCCGCGTGCAGCACATGATCCTGCACGGCGTTGAACGCGTCGAACTCCGACATGTCTTTCGATTTGTCCCGCAGCCGGCGCGCGACCGAAGACAGCAAGTAGTCCTCGCGCTCCTCGAACATGTTGACCTGGGTGCCGCGGTTGAACAGGCTGCCCTCTTCCTCGCTGTCCTGCCGGGCATCGACGATTCTTTGCATAATCGCCTCGGCCGCAGTGCGTTTCATCACCCGCTCACCGACAGTGTTCGCGGCGAACCGCACCCATTCGACCGGGCTCATGCTGCGGATGTCGTCGGCGTAGGCGGTCAGCAGTTCCTTGGCCACCAGTTGGGTCAGCACATGGTTGTCGCCCTCGAACGTGGTGAACACGTCCGTGTCGCCGCGCAGCGCGATCAGCCGGTTCTCGGCCATGTAGCCGGCGCCGCCGCAAGCCTCGCGGGCCTCCTGAATGGCCTGCGACGCATGCCAGGTGTTGGCCGCCTTCAGCCCTGCGGCGCGGGCCTCCAGTTCGCGCTGCTCGTCGGCGTCGGGGTCATCCGCGGTCTGGACGTCGTGGCATTTGCTGACGAGCTCGTTCTGGGCGAACTGCAGGGCGTATGACTTCGCGATCAACGGAAACAGCCGGCGCTGATGCACCAGGTAATCCATGATCAGCACCTCGGAGTCGTCGTCGGGTGCGCTGAATTGCCTGCGCTGCAACGCATATCGGGTGGCGATGTCCAGCGCGACGCGGGCCGCCGCCCCGGCGCTGCCGCCCACCGTGATGCGGCCGCGAACCAGTGTGCCCAACATGGTGAAGAACCGCCGGTTGGGGTTGTCGATCGGGGAGCTGTACGTGCCGTCGGGGGCGACGTCGCCGTACTTGTTCAGCAGGTTCACCCGCGGGACCCGGACGTGGTCGAACACGATGCGGCCGTTGTCGACGCCGGGCAGCCCCCCCTTGTATTCGCAATCGGAGGTCGTGATCCCGGGCAGGTCATTGCCTTCGGCGTCGCGGATCGGGACCATCACGCAGTGCACGCCGTGGTTGACCGGCTTGCCGTCTTCGTTGGTGATCAATTGCGCGAAAACCGCTGCCATCGTGGCGGTTTGGGCGGCACCGCCGATGTAGTCCTTGCGGGCCGTCGGACTCGGGGAGTCGACGACGAACTCTTCGGTCTCGGGGTCGTAGGTGGCGGTGGTCTCCAGCGCCTGGACGTCGCTGCCGTGCCCGGTCTCCGTCATCGCGAAACAGCCGCGCAATTCGAGGCTGATGATCTGTTTGACGTAGGCCTCGTGGTGGCGCTCGGTGCCCAGGTTTTCCACGGCGCTGCCGAACAGCCCCCACTGCACCCCGGCCTTGACCATCAGCGACAGATCCGACATCGCGAGCATCTCGATCATCGTGATGGCCGCGCCGATGTCGCCGGTCCCGCCGTGCTCCTTGCGGAAGTTGTCGGCGGCGACACCGAACGCGGCCATGATCCTCATCTGCTCGGCAACCTTGGTGCGGGCGATCACCGTGTTCGGCGTGTAGTGCGGGCGGAACAGCTCCTCGGTCAGCGTCCCGCGCATGCGGTTCTTCACGTCCCGCCAACGCCCGTCCAACGTGTTGCGCAGATGTTCGGCAGTGCTACTCATGTCTGGCGCCATAGTGCGACGGTAACCCGCTGCTCGGGCCTTCGAAACAAGTCCTGAGACGCGGGCTGCCTAGCGGTGCGTCACGGCCCGCCGCTTAGATGGCGTCATGGCCCAGCCGGACACCCCGTCACAGCAACCCGACCCGGCGTACGACGTCGGGCACACCCATCCCGACATCAGCGGAGGCTGGTTGCGCGCGGCCACCTTTGGTGCGATGGACGGGCTGGTCAGCAACACCGGCCTGATCGCCGGCGTGGCCGCGGGCGAAAGTGCTCACGCCGTCACCGTCGCCGGTGTGGCCGGTTTGCTTGCCGGGGCATTTTCCATGGCACTCGGCGAGTACACGTCGGTGACGACGGCCAACGAGCAAATCGAATCCGAGGTCCACGTCGAACGCCGCGCGCTGCGCACCCGCCCGGAAGCCGAACGGGCCGAGCTGATCGGCATGCTCGTCGACCTCGGCCTGACCGAGAAAACCGCCCAGCTCGCCACCGATGAGATCCATCGCGACGAGAACCGCGCGGTCAACGTCCATCTGGTGCGGGAGACCGGCATCAATCCGGACGAGAAGCCGTCGGCCTGGGTAGCCGCGAGTTCCTCGTTCGTCATGTTCGCCGTCGGTGCGCTAATTCCCCTGATCCCTTACCTTCTCGGGTATGGGTCGCTGGCGACGGGAATGGCGTGCGGCGCGGCCGCGCTGCTCGTCGCCGGGGGCCTGACCGCCCGGTTCACCCGCAAGCCCATGTGGTGGGCGGCGTCTCGGCAGCTGCTCTTCGGCGCGGTCGCCGTCGCCGCGACGTACCTGCTCGGGTTGCTCGTCGCCGCGCTGTTATGAGGTAGGTGCCCGGTCCACCGGGTTGGGGGAGCGCAGCCGGTACAGGATGAACGCGATCCCGAGCACGCCGAAGCCGACGAGCATGATCATGTCGAACACCCACCAACCCGCATAGTGTGTCCACATCTCGGCATTGGCGGCCAGCGCGTCGATCCTGCGCAGATTCACGGTGGACGCCGAGGCGGCGAAGCCCCATTGGGCCGGGACAAACCACGAGATCTGCTGAAATCCCCACCTGCTCACCAGCTGCACCAGGCTTCCGTTGAACAGTACGGCTGCCAGGAGTAGCGGCAGCAGCAGCGGTACGACCTCCCGCAGCGACTTACCCAGCGCCGACAGCGCGAGCGCGGCGATGGCGGACACGATCGCGGTGACGGCGACGGCCACATAGAGCTCGACCGTGGCGTTGTGCAGCGCGGCGGCGCCGTGCACGGGAGCGCCTTTGCCGGCCACGACGATCGCGAACGTGATGGCCGTCAGAATGGCCGCGGCCACGCTGACGAAGATGATCTTGCCGGCCACGTAGGCCGGCGTCGACAGCCCGACAGCTTGCTCGCGCCGAAAGACGCGGCGCTCGCCGACCACCTCGCGGATGCCCAACGCGGTGCCGATGAGCACAGCGGAGATGTTGAGCGCCGCCAGGATCTCGATGGCCTCGTGCGGGTGGTGGCTGGCCGGATTCGGCTTGCCCAGGCCGGAATTGCCGGGAATCAGCAGTGTCAGCGCCGCCAATACGAACGGCAGCAAGAGCAGGAATACGGAGTAGACGCGGCTCGCGAATAGGAGGCGAACCTGGCGGCCGATCACCAATCGCATTTGCCGGCTCGCGCTGAGTCCGGCGGGCGGTGGCCATGGCGCTGCCACGGCCGGTGGAGGCACCGCTTGTTGGGGGACAGGAACCGCGCCGGGATCGGCGCTCACCTGCGCGAGGATCGTCGACCAGTCGGTGCTGCCCGTCAAAGACTGGATCTGCAGCGGGGTGCCGGCAAAGGCCATGGTGCCGCCGGCCGTGAGCACCACGACCTGGTCGCACATGTTGAGCCCCGCCAGCGATGTCCGCGAATTCATCGCCACCACGACGACACAACCGATGTCGGCCTGCCGTCGCAGCGCCGCCATCACGTGACTTTCCTGCCCCGCGTCCAGCCCGGCGCCCGGCTCGTCGACGACGAGCAGCGTCGGCCTGGTGGTGAGTTCGACCGCCAGCGCGGTGCATCGGCGCGCTTCGGGCGGCAGCTTGCTGATCCGGGTCGAGCGGTATGGCGTCAGTTCGAGTTCTTCGAGAATCTGGTCCACGACGCGGCGGCGGTGTTCGGGCAGGGTGTCCGGCGGGAGCCGTAGTTTGGTCGCGTAGTCGACCGCTCGTTCGACGGTGAGCTGCCGATGAAGGTCGTCGCGCGCGACTATTCCGATGCGGGTGCGCATCGACACGGGCTCGGCGTGCACGTCATGGTCGTCGACGGTGATCCGGCCGGAGCTGAGTTTCCTTGTGCCCGCGAGCATTCCGAGCAGCGCGGAGTTGCGTGCGGCCGACGGCCCGATCACCGCGGTCAATGTGCCCGGGCGCGCGGTGAACGAGACGTCCGTGAGCAACGCGCGCCCGTCGACGGCAAGCCCCAAATGCTGTGCGGCCACGCCGATCGTGCGCGCGCCGGCCTGCGTCGGCAGCCGAAACGTGGGCTCGGCCTGTTCGGTGCGAAAGGACGGAGCCGCGGCGCGCAGCTTTCGAGTTCTCATCCGCTCGATCAGGCCCGGCGCCCTTGGTTGCTCTGCCTCGCCAGCGGCGGCGGGAGCGGGCGGTGGCGGATGCACGGCCGGCGGCGGCTCGACCGGCGGCGCCGGGGCCGACATTCCGCTGGAGCAACTCGGGGGGCCGCCGCCGCAGGCGCCTCGCCCTGCGGTGATGC